>CAYZVG010000097.1:0-9313 GCA_964481595.1 uncultured Occallatibacter sp.
TCAGGGCGTCACCAGCACCATGGTCCTGCAAACCGTAGCTGCGGGAACCGCGGGCAAAGCCGCTCCAGGCAGCCGGCCGGGCAGCCAGAGCGCCCCTGTGGCGTGGGCAGTTCTGCTGCCAGGCATTCTTGGTCTCGGCGGACTCGCCTGGGGAGCGCGGCGTCGTTCGTGGCTCAACAAGCTGGCCCTTATCGCATTGGTTGGCCTGGTTGCCACCCTCGGAACCACCGCCTGCAACCCGCATTACTACTACTACAACCACGGGCCGCCCACCAATCCAGCTACGCCTGCGGGTTCTTACAACGTGGTCGTAACCGGACAATCCAGCAATGGAATCACCGCCATTACCCAGAACACAACCTTCGCTCTGACCGTCCAGTAGCAACACCAGATAGAATGCGCGCATGAGCCGCCGGCATTCCCTACCCGCGGAAGTGTACGCCCTGGTGGATCGGACACCGGCCACGGTTCTGCTCGAATCTGGCAAGGCGGATGGGTGTACGCAGCTCTTTACCGCCCCAGTGCGCGAGTGCATGGCACACACAGCCCAGGAGTTTTCGCAGCTCTTCACCGAAGTTGAAAACGCAATCTCATCGGGGCTCACCGCCGCCGGATACTTCACCTACGAGTGCGGCAACTGCTTTGAGCCCAGCGCTCGCCAGCGCCCAGCCCGCGGCGGACAGCCTCTGGCGTGGTTCGGCATCTACGAGCGAGCCTTCCGCTTCGACCATGCAACCGGCAAATTCCTCGACGCGCCCCCACCCCAGCTCAATACAAGCACTTCAGCCGAATCGTCCGTCGTGCAACTTCCCTTGGCCGCATTTGCCCTCACTCAAGCCGAATACGCCAGCCGCATCGCCGCCATCCACGAATTGATTCGCGCCGGCGACGTCTATCAACTCAACTTCACGGTTCCAATTGAGCTGCGCGTACAAGGCAGGATCGCCGACCTCTACGCGCGCCTGCAGCAGCGCCAGCCCGTCGACTATGGCGCGTTCATTCACGCCCAGCCGCAGCGGCGCATTCTCTCCTTCTCGCCCGAGTTGTTCTTTCGCGTCGATCAATTGAGTGTCGACGAGTTGAGTGTCTATCAAGCGAATAGCGCCCGCCGCATCGTTACGCGGCCCATGAAGGGAACCGCGGCGCGCGGACGCACCACACAGGAAGATCGCGAACGCGCCGAGTGGCTGCGCAACGACCCCAAGAACCGCGCAGAAAACCTGATGATTGTCGATCTACTGCGCAACGATCTTGGCCGCCTGGCAAAGTTCGGAACCGTGCAAGCAGAAGACCTGTTTGCAGTGGAGCGCTTTCCGACTCTCTGGCAGATGACTTCGACCGTGACCGCGGAACTGCGGCCAGAGGTCGGCTTCCACGATATTTTTCGCGCGCTGTTTCCGTGCGGGTCCATCACCGGCGCGCCCAAGGTGCGGGCTATGCAATTGCTGGCGGAGCTTGAAGCGGAATCGCGCGGCGTGTACACGGGCGCGATCGGGTTCTTCTCGCCCCGGCAGACGGTCTTCAACGTGGCTATCCGCACCCTTGAGCTTGACGGCGAGCGAGGAACGATGGGCGTAGGCAGCGGCATTGTCATCGACTCCGATCCAGTCGACGAATTCCGCGAATGCCAGCTCAAAGCGGAGTTCCTCACCGGCGGCACTGGCAACTCATCATTTGGAGTTGCACCGCCAAGCGCTCTCCAACTCATAGAAACGCTCTTGTGGAACGGCGGCTACCCGCTGCTTGAGTTCCATCTTGACCGGCTCATCGATTCGGCAGAGTATTTCGCTTTTCCCTGCAATCGCGAGCAGGTCAGAGCTGCATTGGAGTCGCACGCGGCCGCATTCCCTGGCTTGCCGCCGCGCAAAGTTCGTCTCCTCTTGGATGCGGACGGCGAACTCGCAATCGCCGATGAAGCTCTGCCGCCGTTGAGTCTTGCAGACCACATCGGCCGGGTTCGCATCGCCCAAGAGCGCACCGATTCCGCCGATCGAATGCTCTTTCACAAGACCACGCAGCGGCCTCTCTACGCGGCCGCCTGGAAAGAAGCAGCTCGGTCCGGCTATGACGACATGCTCTTCCTCAACCAGCGCAGCGAGGTCACCGAAGGAGCCATCAGCAATCTCTTCATCGAAAAGGACGGCCTCCTGCTTACCCCGCCCGTTGAATGCGGCCTGCTGCCCGGCGTTTACCGCCGTCATCTGCTTGAAACTCGCCCAGCCATCGAACAGCGCATCCTCACGCTCGGCGATCTGCGCGCCGCCAGCACCATTTACATTGCCAACGCCGTCCGTGGCCTGCGCCGCGTTCAAGTCGATTGGAATGCCTGAGCGCGTTCGGCACGCTGCGAGCGCAGACCGGCGCAAAGTGATAAAAAGTTGTGGGGGCAAACAATATGAAAAAACAGCTCGCTACACCCTTTTTGATCGCCGATCTTTTTAAAGGCATTCTATTTTTCGCCATCTTGGCAGTTGCCTCAATCGTCCTATCGCCAGCCGCTAACGCTCAAACTGCCGATCAGGCGTGGCTTCGATCGCCCATGCGTCAAGAGGGCAACCTCATTCCAGCAAAGGCGCGCGCGCTTGGCCGCGGCGTGCTCGAGCAGTCCGCGGTTTCAGAGATTCAGCGCGGCGGTGCGACTTCTTCCGCTGGTGAGGTCGTCCTTGGCACCGCGGATGAAGTCACCAGAGCCTTCCCCAATCTTCATGTCCCCGCGGACCTCGGTCCAGACGGTTACTGGCTCTACTGGAATGGCGTTGAGGGCGGCAAGAAGCAGTTGATTGTTACCGGTGGCGATAGGCGCGGCGTTCTCTATGGCGCGTTCGCTCTGCTCCGCTGGCCGGCGATGGGACTCAAAGACGACCATCTGGCACATCGGCTTCTCAGCCGTCCCGCCATGCCCATTCGCTGGGTCGATGAATGGGATAACGCCAACGGCACAATCGAGCGCGGCTACGCAGGGCCGTCGATATTCTTTGAAGGCGGCCACGTGCGTGATGACCTGAGCGCTGTTAGCGAATACGCGCGGCTGCTGGCCTCTGTCGGCATCGACGATTGCAACGTGAACAACGTAAACGGAGCCACTCTGTTTCTCACTCCTGAGTCGATCCAGGGCCTCAAGCGAATTGCGGATGCCATGCGCCCGTGGGGTGTGCGTCTTTCGATCAGCGTCGATATCGCCAGCCCGCAAAAAATCGGCGGCCTCAATACTTTCGATCCGCTCGATCCGCAGGTTACAGCGTGGTGGGCGGCAAAAGTGGATGAGGTCTATACCCTCATCCCCGACTTTGGCGGCTTCACCGTAAAGGCCGACTCAGAAGGACAGGCCGGCCCCGCGAGCTACCATCGCAGCCCCGCCGACGCGGCAAATGTTCTTGCCAACGCACTGGCTCCGCACGGCGGCGTGGTTCTCTATCGCGGATTTGTCTACAACAATCACCTCGACTACAACGACCTGAAAGCCGACCGCGCCCTCGCCGCTTATGACAACTTCCATTCGCTCGACGGCAAGTTCGCGCCCAACGTCATTATCCAAACCAAAGAAGGCCCCATCGACTTTCAGGCGCAGGAGCCTGTTTCGCCATTGTTCGCCGGTATCGAGAAAACCAACTCCGCCATGGAGGTGCAGATCACGCAGGAGTACACCGGCCAGCAGCGCCATCTTGTCTATCTCGCACCCATGTGGAAGTGGGTGCTCGACTTCGATCTGCGCGCCAACAACCAATCCACCCCGGTAAAAGAGATCCTCGCAGGCAAGAGCTTTCATCGGCCTCTGGGTGGCATGGTTGGTGTGTCTTGCGTGGGCCGCGATGGATGGTTGGGCTCGCCGCTTGCCATGGCCAACTTGTACGCATTCGGCCGCCTGGCGTGGGACCCCGATCTCTCTGCCGATCAAATTGCCGCCGAGTGGACGCGGCAAACCATCGGCGCCGATCCGGTGGTTGTCAGCACGGTCACCAAAATTCTCATGCAATCGTGGCCGGCCTACGTGGATTACACCGGACCTCTCGGCACGCAGACGCTTACTCCCATCACCGGCAGCCACTACGGGCCGAACATTGAAGCGAGCGAGCACAACGGCTGGGGCCAGTGGCATCGCGACGACGAGAAGGGCATCGGCATGGACCGCACCGTCGCAACCGGCACAGGCTACATCGGACAGTACCCGCCGCAAGTTGCCAAGATGTATGAGTCGCTCGCCACCACGCCTGACAACCTGCTCTTGTTCTTTCATCACGTGCCGTACACGTACAAGCTGCACTCCGGCCAGACTGTCATCCAATACTTTTACGACAGCCACTACAAAGGAGCGCAAGAGGCAGCCGAGCTAGTCGACGAGTGGGATTCGCTCAAGGGACGCATCGATCCCGCGCTCTATAGCGATGTACACGCGCGGCTGGAGTATCAGGCCGGCCACGCCATTGTTTGGCGCGACGCGATTGTGCAGTACTTCCTGAAGCGGAGCGGAATTCCCGACGAGAAGGGACGCGCCGGCCACTACCCTGGCCGCTTTGAAGCGGAAGACGCGCGGCTCACCGGCTATAAAACGATCGACGTGAATCCGTGGGAGGATGCATCCGGCGGAAAAGCTGTTTCATGCGTTCCGGCCTCCGCGCAAAGCACCTGCTCGGCAGAGTGGACCTACTCGGGCGCTGCAGGCCAATTCAACGTTGCCGTTCAGTACTTCGATCTGGCCGGCGGTGCGGCCAAATTCACGCTTGAGGTGAACGGCAAGCCGGCCGCATCGTGGACTGCGAACGCAATCCTGCCCTCATTACAACCCAACGGCGACAACTCTACGCGCTACACCGTCGAGGGTGTTCAATTGCATTCCGGCGATACGATCCGCGTGGAAGGCACGCCCGATGGCCGCGATCCCGCTGCGTTCGATTACATCGAGACTGAGCCGCCGGCACACGGCGCGCTCTAACTTTTTGATCGCTTCTTGCATGCACAGAGCAGGCCGCTGCTCCGCGCCTACTTGCCGCTCACAATGCGGGCCGCGCGGTCGTAAGAGCCCATGTTGAAGGTGTTCGGGCATCCAAGCGCAATCAACTTCTTGCGCGCCACCTTGCTTCGCGCGCCGCTCTGGCAATGCAACAGGAGCACACGGTTTTTATCCTTCACGCGGCGGGTCCAACTGGTTTCAATCTCGTTCAAAGGCAGATTCACGGCGGATGGCAGGTGGCCGGCAACGAATTCGCCCGCACTGCGCACATCGATCACCAGCGCACCGCTTTTGAGATAGTCCTTCGCCGCTTTGATCGAGATGAGGCCGGCTTTTCTGGCAGCCAGGTAGACGACGAAGATTCCTACAGCGACAACTAGAGGCACCCAATTCATGGCAGATAGCTTACAGCGCGCAGCGGACTTCTGGCAGTGTGCGTTTCAGTTTTTTGCGACTTCAACCAAAGTTGAGTAAAAGGTTGCACCGGCACCGAGATCCGTGAGGCGTTCGCTGGTGAGAGCGTTCGCGTTCGCTCCATCCACGCTGAATTTAGACCATTCCAGTCTTGTGGCCACCACTCCCGCCGGCAGACTGGGGGTGATGAGGACTGTCAGGCGCACTTCCCCGCGGTCGTTGAAGACGCGCACGCTGTCTCCTTCAGCAAGATTGCGCCGAGCGGCGTCCGCCGGGTGCATCTCCAGCCTTTGGTTGGTGCGGGCTTCCATTTTGCGATGCCCGTCGAGATTGGCGAAAGTCGAATTCATGTAGTTATCGGCTTTGCGCGCGAGCAGCTCCAGCGGGTACTGCGCCGCGGCTTTTCCCCAGCGCGACTCAACCGGAGCAGTGAAGGCGGGCAACGGATCATGGCCCTCCGCGGCCAGCGATTGAGAGTAGAACTCGATCTTGCCCGATGGCGTCGGCAGCGGACCGGATGTGTAGGGCAGAAACGGATGTTCATCCGGCTGGCGATGGAAGGCGAGCGGAATATGGCCCTGTTCCCTGAGCGCTTCAAGCGTGATGTGTTCCATGCCGGAGTTCTGGGAGTAGCCGTCGCGGCCAATGTCGAGCACCTGGCGGATCAACTGCTCGGGAGTGTCGTGGAAACAGGGCTCGGGAAAGCCCATGCGCTGGGCGAGTTGGGAGAAGAGCCACACATTCGAGCGAGCCTCCCCGGGTGGGTCGATGGCCTGCTGCGATAGCTGCACGAAGTAGTGGCCGTAGGCACCCTGAATGTCAGTGTGTTCGAGGAATGTGGTCGCCGGCAAAATGTAGTCGGCGTAGTCGGTGGTGTCGGTAAAGAACAGTTCGTGCACAACCGTGAACAGATCGGGCCGCGCCAGGCCGCGGCGCACGGCATTCTGGTTGGGAGCCACCGCGACAGGATTTGAGTTGTAGACAAACAGCGCATGAACCGCGGGACCCTGGTTCCCTTCTTGCCCCAACTCGGTGAGCGCCTGGCCCAGCGCCGACATGTTGACGATGCGCGCCTCTCGGCCCAACGGCGAGGCAAGCTGCAGATCGGGACGCTCGAGGGCCGCATTGTTCCACTCAAAGCCGCCGGAGGTGGAGAGAACTCCTCCTCCGCCGCGATGCTTCCACGCGCCGGTAAGAGCCGGCAGCATGGCGATGGCGCGCACGGTTGCGCCGCCGTACTCCGCGCGCTGCACGCCGTAATTCAATCGCAGCGCTGCGGGATGCGTGGTGGCGTATTCGCGGGCAAGCTGCTCCACTTCCGCAGGGGCCATGCCGGTCCACGCGGCAACGCGCTCGGGCGTGTACTGCTTTGCTCTCTCGGCAAGCTGGCTAAAGCCGATGGTGCGGTCCTCAATGAATGCGCGGTCTTCAAGCCCCTCATTCAGGATGACGTGCATCATTCCCAGCGTCAGAGCCGCGTCAGTGCCGGGACGAATGGCGATATGCCAATCGGCATGCGCGGCAGTGCGCGTTTTGTACGGATCGATGACGATGAGGCGCGCGCCATTGCGCCTGGCCTGCTCGATCATGGGCCAAAGATGAACGTTGTTGCCGTGGATGTTTGCGCCCCAGGCGAGGATGAGCTTTGCAAGCCGGAAGTCCTCGGCTGGAGTGCCCAGCTTTTTGCCGTACACGGTGTTCCAGGCAACGCCGCCAGCCTCGGAACAGATGGTGCGGTCCAGGCGGCTTGCGCCGAGACGATGAAAGAAGCGGCGGTCCATGGAGCCGTAGCCGAGCTGGCCGATGGTGCCGGCATAGCTGTACGGCAAGATGGACTCAGGCCCGTAACGATCGCCGGTTTCTTTCAGGCGCGCTGCGATCGAGTCGAGCGCTTCGTCCCAGCTCACGCGTTCAAAGGCTTCATGTTCGCGGCCGCGCACCAAAGGCTGCCTAGCTACGCCCGGCTTACGGCGCAGCGGATAGAGAATGCGGTCTGGAGCGTAGACGCGGTCAAGATACTTGGCGACTTTGCCGCACAAAAACCCTTGCGTGACGGGCTGTGACTTGTCGCCTTCAACCTTCACCGCGCGGCCGGTCTCGTCGACCGTCACAAGCACGGCGCAGGAGTCCGGACAGTCATGCGAACAGACAGTGTGGACGATGCCGAAAGGCGCAACCGCGGACATAGTGTGATTGTAAGCCGGAGGCGAAATGCAGGTTTCAGGGATCAGGGAACAGCTTCTAGCCTCTGGTCTCTGACCGGTCGATTTTGTACCAATTCCGTGCCCCATCCTTTCGTTTTTCCCCGGCGAAAGGGTCCAATCCGCTCGCCATTTTTGAAACACGTTCTAGGAAGAACTGAGGCGAGAGTTGGCTGCTTGTCCGGCCGAGGCCAGACTTGAAAAATATCTGCCGCGCAGATTCGTCCTTACTAGTGAATGGAACAGACGCCTACCATGGAGTGGATGACGATTGAGCAAGACCAGCGCATCTCGGCGACTCTGAAGGCCGAGGGTGGACGCCTGAAGAACTTCATCCGCAAGCGGGTGAACGACGAAGCCGACGCAGAAGACATTCTGCAGGAGGTTTTTTTCGAATTTGTTGAGGCGTACCGGTTGATGAAGCCGATCGAGCAGGCAGGCGCGTGGCTGTTTCGGGTGGCGCGCAACCGCATCATCGACCGGTTTCGCAAGCGGAATCGCGAGCCGGCGGAGCTGGTGCTGCCCGTTGGCGAAGACGGCGAGCGGATGACGCTGGAAGAGTTGCTGCCGTCGCTCGACGCAGGCCCTGAGGCGGCCTACGCGCGCAGCCTGCTGATCGACGCACTCGACGAGGCAATCGACGAGCTGCCCGACGAGCAGCGCGAGGTTTTTATCGCCCACGAGATCGAAGGCCGCAGCTTTAAAGAGCTGGCTGCCGAAACGGGATTGAACGTGAACACGTTGCTCTCGCGCAAGCACTACGCAGTGCTCTACCTGCGCCAGCGGCTAGAGAACATCTACATGGAATCAACGAGGTTGAGAGGATGAGTATGAGGAAGCATTTCGCATTGAGAGCACTGAAGATGGTTGTCATCGCAATTGTGGCGCTTACGGTGCTGGGCTTTGTGACCATGGCCCTTTGGAACTGGCTGATGCCGGTGCTGTTTGGGCTGAAGGCGATCGGGTTCCTGCAAGCATTGGGCCTGGTGATTCTGAGCAAGATACTGTTTGGCGGCTTCCGCGGCCACGGCGGCCCATTCGGCGGCAGACGGCAATGGTTCCAGCGGATGGAAGAGCGCTGGAAAGAGATGACGCCGGAAGAACGCCAGAAGTTCCGCGAAGGCATGCGGACTACATGGTGCCGTGATGAAGCGGCCGAGCCTAAAGCGTAGTGGACATGCGGCGTGGGATGGCCACGCCGCATGTGATTGCGGAAATGCGCGAAAGCAGCTCTCAGCTTCTAGCTCCTAGCTCCTAGCTCAAACAAACCCAAATGCAGGCAGCGATGCGAAATGCGCGAATAGTGCCAATAAAGGCGCAAAAACAGCATAAAAACGACGGTTTTGGGGGTTCGAGATTACTGTTTAAATAATAGAAAACTGCGTTACGTCTATTGTTTTCAGCGTTGACTCTTGGGCGGGTGGGGGATTTTTTGGGGGGGTAGGGGGGTGTTTTTCTGCTCTTTGCGGCTTTCTATGTCTGATTCTAAAATAGTTAATGGTGCTAAAAAGCGCGGGAAACGCGTGCATGAAGTGCATGGTGTGTCTGTATCAAATTGATATATATGGGTTTATGCTGATCGATTTGTTTGTAATGTTTTCAATTCCATTCGCGAAACCCTCGGCTTTGCCAACGGCGTGAGCGCCGTCCCTGCGGGACTCCAGATAAACAAATCGATACGCTACCCCACGTTGAAACGCGGGGCTAATATACACTGCGCCTCCGGCGCGGGTTAGTCTGTGGAACATTG
>CAYZVG010000098.1:0-9219 GCA_964481595.1 uncultured Occallatibacter sp.
CATTCAACGAAGAGACGGTCATCGTCCGCACCATCCGCTCGGTGCTCAACTCCGATTACAAGAACCTGCACGTCATTGTGATCGACGATGGCTCAACAGACCGCACTGTGGAAGTGGCGCGCGCGGCTTATGCGGCCGAGATTGCCGCGGGACGCGTGCAGGTGTTCACCAAGCCTAACGGAGGCAAGGCCGCGGCGCTCAACTACGCGCTCGAACGCATCAGCGAAGAGATCTACGTTGGCATCGACGCGGATACCGTAATTGCGGCCGACGCAATTTCACGGCTCATTCCGCATTTCCAGGACCCCAGAATCGGCGCCATGGCCGGCAACGCCAAGGTGGGCAACCGCGTCAACCTGTGGACGCGCTGGCAGGCTCTGGAATACATCACCAGCCAGAACTTCGAACGCCGCGCGCTCGATCTTTTCCATGTGGTCACCGTCGTTCCCGGAGCCATTGGCGCATGGCGCACCGCGCCGGTGAAGGCCGCCGGCGGCTATCCGCTCAACACCGTCGCCGAAGACGCCGACCTCACCATGAATCTGCTTGAGCAGGGCCTGCGCGTGGATTACGAAGACCGCTCGCTGGCATTTACTGAGGCGCCCATCGACGCCCGCGGCCTCATGCGCCAGCGCTTCCGCTGGTCGTTCGGCATTTTGCAGGCAGTGTGGAAACATCGTCTCGCATTCATCCGCAACAAGGCCATGGGCCTGTTCGCGCTGCCCAATATTTTAATCTTTCAGATGTTCCTGCCCATGGTTTCGCCGTTCATCGACCTGATGTTCCTGGCCGGCATCGTCAACTTTTTCGTCGACCGCCATTACCACCCCGAAGCAGCGTCTGCGGCCAGCCTTGAAAAACTGGTGCTCTACTTCTTGAGCTTCCTGGTCATCGACTTCATCACTTCGTCGATTGCCTTTTCGCTCGAGCGCCGCCACCCGGCCAACAAAGGCGATGGCTGGCTGCTGTTCCACATCTGGCTGCAGCGCTTCGCCTACCGCCAGCTCTTCTCACTGGTGCTGTTCAAGACCGCAAAGCGAGCCATCGACGGCAAGCCCTTCAACTGGGACAAGCTCGAACGCACAGCTACCGTAACCGATAAAGCTGAAGAGACAGCCGAGGTCACACGGTAGATGCAATCCAGGCCGTCGCAAAGTACGCTCTCTAGAACTGGTTGCATAAATGGTTTTGTAACAAGGGCACGGCTTCAGCCGGGCCTCAAAAGGCGCATAAATAGCGGGGGTTTCAACCCCTGCGGGATGCCACTCAGCCCGGGCGGCATTTATGCAACCAGCTCTAATGGAGCCTGAAGTTTACCTGGACCATGATTTTGAACGGTACTGGTTCTCCATCTTTCATCGCTGGGCTAAATCGATAATGACTCAGGGCAAAGGCAGCGTTCTCGTCCAGACCAGGATCAAGTCTCTTTACGACCTCGATGTTCCTGGGCATGCCTTGCGCGTCGATAACTGCTGCGATCGTGCAGGTCCCATTTATCTTCTTTTGCGTTGCCCCATCACTGAAAGTCGGCTGCGGCGCTAGCAAAAGAACGGGGAGGCTGGTGCCATCGATTGAACTTACGCTGGCGGAACTATCGGCACTGGAATGAGTCCTAGCTGCGATGCCATCTGCAAGAGAATTATCTACATTTCCATTCCGGACTGAGTTTTCTAAGGCAAGAACAGCTTTAGACGGCGGATTGACAGGTTCGCCGAGTTTCTGGATGGGAACAGATCGCAGCTCGATGGAGTATTCTGCTCTGCCTTCACCATTCTGGGGCTTGATCGCACAAGATTGGATTTGTATTTCCAATGATGCAGCCACGACTACAGGACTACCCTCGACAGTTCCAGGCTTGAACAGGTCACGGCCAGCTATTTGGAGTGCAAACTTATCCGCATCGTTTCCCACCGGATGGACGAACATGATATTGCGCGCCCGCCCGGCCGTATCGACAAGCAATGACAATTCCACGTCGCCATCGATTTTGTCTTTACACATTCCGGTAGTGATGGGAGGCCATTCAATCGGCAGCAGTTGCGGCGGCGCAACGCCGGGCTCATTCGCGTAGACCTTCACATGCTCACGCGGCGAAGAAGAACTGGCTTGCTGGCCGCAAACGTGCATTGCCGCCAACACAGGAATAACTACCACCAATGCGAACCTGCGCATCATCCCTCCACTGTTTCGGAAGGATGATTTTACTGCACGATCCCCAACTCCCGCAGCAGAAACGCGTAATCGAAAGCAATCTCTTTCAAATAGTCGTAGCGCCCGCTCGCGCCACCGTGGCCGGCCTTCATGTTGGTCACCAGCAGCAACAGGTTTTCATCCGTCTTGAGCGTGCGCAGTTTGGCCACATACTTTGCCGGCTCCCAGTACATTACCTGGCTATCGTGCAGCGAGGTTTTCACTAACGTGGCCGGATAACTCGCGGCTTTCAAGTTATCGTAAGGCGAGTAACTCAGCATGTAATTGAAGTAAGTATCCTGGTTTGGATCGCCCCACTCTTCGTATTCGGGAACCGTGAGCGGCAGCGAAGCATCGAGCATGGTGTTCATCACATCGACAAACGGCACATGCGAAACCACCGCGCGGAATATCTCCGGGCGCAGATTCACGACCGCGCCCATCAGCAGTCCACCCGCCGATCCGCCCTCGATCGCCACGCGCGCAGGGTCGCCGTAACCAGCCGCGGACAGGTGCTCAACGCAGCAGATAAAGTCGGTAAACGTATTGCGCTTCACCAGCATCTTGCCTGCATCGTGCCACGGCTCGCCCAGGTCGCCGCCGCCGCGGATGTGCGCATAAGCCATCACCACTCCGCGATCGAGCAAGCTCAACCGGCTCGATCCAAAGCCAAGCGGCAGCGAGTAGCCATACGATCCGTAGCCATACACGTAAAGCGGATTGCGTCCCGGTGCGCGCTTGTCCTTGCGATACACAATCGAGATGGGAACCTGTACGCCATCGGCGGCCGTGGCATGAATGCGCTCGCTTGCGTAAAGCGTGCGGTCAAAGCCGCCGGGAATTTCAACCTGCTTCAGCAGCGTGGATTTGCCGCTGGCCAGATCGTACTCATACACCGAGTTTGGCGTGACCAGCGACTGGTAGCCATAGCGAAACACATCGGTTTCAAAGATGCGATTGATGTGCGGGTGAGCATCGTAAGCCGGCTCGGGAAACGCAATCTCGCCGGTCTTCTCAGCCGCCGCGCCATCGCCCGCAAAGCTCCACAGCCGCAGCCGAGGCAGTCCGTCTTCGCGTTCGCAGGCAACAAAAAACCCATTGAACAAATCGATCTCTTCCAGCATCACTCCTTCGCGATGCGCAATCAGCTCGGTCCAGTGCTCGCGTCCCGGCGTCTCAACCGGTGCGGTCACCAGGCGAAAGTTGCGCCCGCGATCGTTGGTGCGGATAAACCAAAGCCCGTTGCGATGATCGATGGAATACTCGCGGTCGTCTTCGCTCGCGCAGCTGAGCGTGGACGCGTCTTCCGGCTTGCTGGCCGGCAGAAACCAAGATTCCGAAGCAATGTGGCTCGCCGACTCCATCACCAGGTACTTGCCGTCGCGCGTGCGCCCCGCGCCGAGGTTGAAGCGCTCGTCGTCGTCCTGGTACACAAGCGTTGCGCCTGCAAACTCGCGGCCCCTGGCGCGCCACAACTGGAACTGACGCTTCTGCTGCTCGTCTTCGACCGTGTAAAAAAGCGTGGAGTTGTCCGCGGCCCACACCACCGATCCAACCCGCTCAACCTCGCCGGCCAGCGTCTCGCCCGTCTCCAGATCTTTGATGCGCAGCGTGTACTGCCGAAATCCAGTCGTATCGGTCGAGTAGGCCAGCCAGCGGCCGTCATCGCTGATATCCGTTGCGCCAATCGAAAAGAACGCGTGCCCCTTGGCCAGCTCGTTTCCGTCGAGCAACACTTCTTCGGCCGCATCTTCATCCGGTCCGGCCGCGCCGCCGCGCTTGCGGCAATGGATGCCGTACTGCAACCCCTCCTGAGTCCGTGAGTAGTACCACCAGCCGCCGTCGCGATAAGGCACGGAGACATCGGTCTGCTTTACGTGCGAGAGCATCTCTTGATAAAGCTCATCGCGCAAACCTGCCAGCGGCGACATCACCGCTTCCGCATAGGCGTTTTCCGCTTCAAGATAGGCGGTCACTTCGGGGTTTTGCTTGTCGCGCAGCCAGGCGTAGTCGTCGGCCAGCACAACGCCGTGCAGTTCGGTCTCAGTGTGTTCCTTGCGGGCAAAGGGAGGAATCGGATTTGTGTTCATCTATCCCAGTGTAATTGGGAGACAAACGCAAAGCGCCCGGCCGCAATGGGCCAGGCGCACTGCTTCAATCGATTCTGCTGCCTATGCCTCTTTTACTTCAGACTGGCCAAGGTCTCCCGCTGCGTTGTAAAGAGCGTATCGTCGAAGGTGGTCGAGGCAAGCGCCGTCACATTTGCCGTGATGATCGGGTTGCCATTCAGTGAGAGCGCCAGATTCCGCGGATAGCGATACGTGCCCAGGTTGGTGTAATTTGAAAACTCCTCGCTGCGCTGCTCTCCGGGCGATTCCTTCCAGTTGTCGCTCAAAATCTCATTGGTATTTACGCCGACGCACATCTCGTGCATCTCGCTGCCGGTAATGGGCAGTGTGCCCTGCACGCAATAGGCCTTCTGATGTTCCTTGTGGCAATGCCTGCCGTCCTTCACAGCCATCTCGCGGCTCTGGTTTGCCTGCGTGAACTCCAGCATGTTAATCAGCTCCCTCACCCCGGCCGGCGTGTACCCGGCATTCCGGTTGGTGTAGAGCTTGCTGCCGTCGCGAATATCGATCTGCCTGAACCCGGCAACATCGATGCGCCGCCACCAGCGATCCTTGCCCGCCCACTTCAGTTCAAGGTGGCCCTTTACGGGTGCCGTCACCTGGATGGTAAAGTCCACGTCGAGTTGGTAGGGCGCGGCCTGGCCTGAGAACAGATTCGCCTGCTCAACGGCCGTCTTCAGCAGCTCCTGCGCGTTGGGGTCTGCAGCGGCATGCATTGTTGAAACACCGCAGGTCAGCAGCACAGCGGTCAGGATTTTCAGTCTCATGCCTACAGATCGTAACGCGAAAGGGGTATTGACTTCTAAGAATTTTCTCAGAATCGGCGCTGGGTTACCGTCTCTCCAACCCAGTCTCCAGAAAAACTAGTAACTCGTTTATATAGAACGATTTAGAGGATAGTGTGAAGCCTGCGCGGATGTAATCTTGAGACAAAGCTCACCGAATCAGCGGAGTGCGCACGCAAACTCTTTCGTAATACGTTACGCAGTTTTTGCACCATAAACAGTGCAGATTGCCTGAGCGCGCATCAAAGTGGGCTTAGCGTGCCCGTATGCGGCATCGGTAGCGGCCTTTCCGCGCCCTCTAACTTGCTCGGAAATGAGGTCTTTGCCTGCTCCGTTAAGAATTGGCGCTACCGGCGGGACAGCCGGGCTTCTATCATCGTTAGATATGCGCTTTGATATCGTCACCATCTTCCCCGGTTTCTTCGCCGGCATCTTTGAACATGGCATTGTGCGCCGGGCGCAGGCTGAGGAGTTGGTGACCGTGGCGATGCACGATCTACGCACGTTTACGCACGACCGGCATCGCACCGTCGACGACCGCCCCTTTGGCGGCGGTGAAGGCATGGTGCTGAAGGCTGAGCCGCTTGCCGAGGCCCTTGAGTCCCTCGGTCTCGAACCCAAAGCAGCAGAGCCTGCACCTGGCGCAAGAGACGCGGGCACACAAGTCATCCTGCTCTCCGCGCAGGGCCGCCGATTCACGCAGGCGATTGCGCGGGAGTTGTCCGCAGCCGAGCGCGTGGTGCTGATCTGCGGCCGCTACGAGGGCGTGGACGAGCGCGTGAACCAGCTCTATTGCGACATGGAGCTATCGATAGGCGACTACGTACTGAGCGGCGGCGAACTGGCCGCGGCCGTAGTGTTGGATGCGGTGATGCGGCTGATTCCCGGAGTGCTGGGCAACGAGGCCTCAAGCGAGTTTGAGAGCTTTGGCGTGGCCGATGCGGAGATCTCGACCGATGAGGAAGGCGTTCCCCGCTCGCAGCACGGCGCAGGCGGCCTGCTGGACTATCCGCACTACACGCGGCCGGCTGAGTTCGGCGGCGTGCGCGTGCCGGAGGTGCTGATGAATGGCGACCATCAGCAGATTCGCCGCTGGCGGCGTCAGCAGCAGTTGCGCAAGACGCTCGCCAACCGTCCCGATCTGCTTGACTCCGCCGCGCTCAGTGCCGAAGACAAGCGCACGCTCGAAGCGCTCCGCCGCGAAAACACCAAGTCATTTCCCGGCTGACAGAGAAGCTCCACCCATCGTGAAGCACGGCCGGAGCAGCGTGCTTCCGTCTAATTTGCAGCTCCGGCCACTTTGGAGCCGTATCCTTGCCCGGCCACTGCCTCAGGCTGCGATTCGCCCGTCATGGCAAACAGAATTGCGCGCGCGGTTTCGTCCTCATTCTCGTGCGAGCTGATCATCAGGTCGTAGAGGTGAGGATTGCACCAGTGCTTGCCGAACCTCTGCTGCAGATACTTCGCGCGCCCCTCATCGATGGAGCGAATACTGTGCTCAATGCTCACGCCCTTGGGCAGCCGCGCTACGAGCCGATGCTGCCGCTCCTTGAACGGTGCATACACAAATACATGAAAAACGTCGGGGCGATTCTCGAGAATGCACTGCGCGCCGCGGCCCACAATCACGCAATTGCCGCCGGCGTAGGCTTCCTCGATAACCTTGCGCGTAAGCTCGGTCATCACGTGGGCATCGAAGATATCCAGTTCGCCGAGCGGCTCACCCGAGGCCATAGCCACTCCCCGCACGGCTTCCTCATTCAGGCGACGCAGCCAGGAGTCCACACGCTCGTCGTAATGGCTCACAACATTCGAGTCTACTTTTGCGCGGTTCGCAATCGCTGTGATGATGTCGCCGTCGAGAAGCTTCCATCCCAGCCAACCGGCGATAGTGTTTGCAATTCGTCCGCCGCCACTGCCAAATTCACGAGACACTGTCAGAACTCGGTAATTCACATTTCCCTTTCCGCGCTACCGACCGCCCTAAGGGTACTCCTGTTTTGCCGGGCGATTCAAACCTGGCGGCGCTATGGGCGGCTCGCACCGCCGGTGTTACAGGCCGCGAATCACTGATTCGAATGCAATTGTGCCGTACACTGTAGCCGTGCGCGCCGTCACAGGCCCGTCCCGCACTCTGGTCCCGCGGGCCGCACGCAAGGAAGGGGAAAACGGCATGAAGACGATCGGCGTTCTGTTCGGCATCGAGAACAGTTTTCCCAGCGCACTGGTTGAAAACATCAACGCGCGGAACATTGAAGGTATCCGTGCGGAGTTTGTGACGGCAGGTGCAGTCCAGCTCGACTCTCCCCCTCGCTACGCGGTCATCATTGACCGCATCTCGCACGATGTTCCCTTCTATCGAGCATTCCTCAAGAACGCCACGCTCAACGGGACCATCGTCATTAATAACCCTTTCTGGTGGTCGGCAGACGACAAGTTTTTCAACTACGCACTGGCCACGCAGTTGGGAGTTGCGGTGCCTCCCACCGTGATTCTGCCCCACAAGCAATTCCCTGCGCAGACAACCGAGCGCTCCATGCGCAACCTTGAGTATCCGCTGAATTGGGATGCGGTTTTCGCCTACGTGGGCGAGAATGGATTTTTGAAGCCGGTGGATGGCGGCGGTTGGCGCAACGTATCTCACGTGCACAATCGCCAGGAGTTCTTCGCGGCCTATGACCAGTCGCGCGATCTGTGCATGATGTACCAGAAGGCAGTCGATTTCACGGACTACTTCCGCTGCTATGTGGTGGGCCAGAGAAAGGTGCGCATCATGGCCTACGATCCGCGCCGCCCGCACGAAGAGCGATATGTGACCAACCCGCCAAAGTTTGGCCGCGCACTGCTGTGGCGCATGGAGCAGGATGCGCTCAAGCTCTGCCGCGCGCTGGGCTACGACTTGAACACGGTGGAGTTCGCGGTGGAGAACGGCATTCCCTACGCCATCGACTTCATGAATCCCGCGCCGGATGCGGACCTTCATTCAGTAGGGCCGGCCAACTTCGAATGGATCGTGCGCGAAGTGGGCAAGATGGCCATCGCAAGGGCAAGAACCGCACCGCGCGTTCCCGAACTGCGCTGGTCGGCCATGCTGGGCAAACCGGCCAGAGCCGCCAAACGCAAAGAGGCCACCGCAAGAAAGAAGCGTGCGGCAGCTCCGAAAAAGACTTCCTGATCAAGCCTCTTGCAAAATTGTTTCTTGCGGAATTGTGAGCGGCAAGAACAAACGCCGCGGGTTGAAACCCCTCTCATTGAATGGCACTTATGCGGCACGACTGAAGTCGTGCCCTGACGCGTCTTGCATTCCGGTGTGAACTTTGCAAGCGGCTCTATCGGCCAAGGAAACAGCGCCCGCGCAGACGAGAATGCAACAGCGTGCGGCCACTGCCAGCACTCTCGCGTTCAGCCAATCTGCCTATTTCTTGACCGCGCTCGCAATCTTCTCGCGCAGCCGCTCTTCCGCATCGGCGTTCCAGTAACCGCAATCGAGCTCGAAGAATACCGACGTGTACGGAATCGTCATATCAGTCTTGATGAGCAAAATGCGAAAAATCTGCGCCGCCTGATCGAGCTGGTGAATGATCTGTTCATGCGGAATGTACTCCACGTGCGCACCGTGCAGTGCGGCGTGCAGCGCGCGCCGGTAGTCGTCTACGCCCGGAGCGTCGGCTTCCGGAACAAAGGCGAGTTCCTTGTCGGCATAAACCTTGGCGCGCACATGGCCGCTGGAGGTGATTGCGTCCAGAACATGCTTAACAACTGGAATCTGTTCCGCGCCGGAGACGATGGTTTCAATCCCAGGATTCGACTGCTCTGGATAAGCCGAGTCGGCCACCACAATCCAGTTGCGATGGCCAAACGCCGGAAGCGTGGCGCTGAGCTTTGCCTTCCAATCGGTTTGCGACGATGCGGCAGATGCTGACATAGGTCTTCCTTTCGGCTACACTTCTCGGCTTACTTCAGTTCTTCGTCCTGGCACACCGCGACCTTGCCGCACTTGCCTGAGGCCATCAGAGCATAAGCGTCGGCTGCCTGGTTGAGCGCGAAACGATGGGTAATGATCTCGGCAGGATGCAGATTCCAGCGCACCAGCCGCTCCACCAGCTCCTCCATCA
>CAYZVG010000099.1:0-9166 GCA_964481595.1 uncultured Occallatibacter sp.
ATTATTTGAGGTTGCCGCCGTGGAAGCGGCCAAAGTGGCGCGCCATCATCGCGGCCAATACCACCATACCCGCGCCTACGGTGAGCACCTGGGGTGTGTTTTGCAGGCTGAACGTGCCGACCTTGCAGATGAGCTGCCAGGCTGCGGCCAGGTTTAGGAATCCCCAGAGCACGTTGACGGTGGAGGAAGACAGGCCCTGCCCCGACGGCTTGGCGAAGGGGCTTTGGAAGGGACGGCCGGAGATTCCGTTGACGATGTGGGGGATTGCATTGGCGAGGAATGCGCCGCCGAAGAAGTAGGCTACAAAGTGATACCAGGGCACGGTGGTTGCCTTTCTATGGGCAGTTTACAGGGTGACCGGCTGGTTGCACACATCCTGGTTCGTGCTATCCCAGGTCCCCAAAAGCGAGGGACCTGGGGCACCCACTTTTCTATGGAAGAACGATGAAAAGACTGTCGGGCGACCTGCTGTGCTATCCCATCCATCGCGCGATGAAGCTGCGCGATGGATGGGGCACGGGGACGATCATGGATTCCCCGGTGCCCAAAAGCGAGGCACCGGGGGCACCCCATCGATTGGAGGAAGAGCTTGTGGCTGGAGAAACCTAACTTGCGCCGAGGTAGATGAAGCGGGCGAGGAACAGGGCGGCGAGGATGTAGAGCAGCCAGTCCTGGCGGCGGTATTTGCCGGCGGCCAAGTGAAGCACTGCCCAGGCGATGATGCCGAATCCTAGTCCGTTGGCGATGGAGTACGTGAGCGGAATGAGGATGAGCGTGAGGAAGGCGGGGACGGCGACCAGCGGCTCGTGCCAGCGGATCTCAGTGATGGACGCAAGCATGAGCGAGCCCACCAGCACCAGCGCGGGCGCGGTGGCGGCCTGGGGCACAACGCCGACAAAGGGCGCGGCGGCGATTGCGCCCAGAAAGAGCAATCCCGTAACGATAGCAGTTACGCCGGAGCGGCCGCCGGCGGCAACGCCCGCCGTGGACTCCACGTAGCTGGTGACGGTGGATGTGCCGGTGAGGGAGCCGAAGACGGTGGCCGTGGCATCGGCAAACAGGATGCTGTTGAGGCGGGGGATGGTGTGGTCTGGGGCCAGCAGGCCGGCGCGCTTGGTAACGGCGACCAGAGTGCCGAGATTGTCGAACAGATCGACGAAGAAAAAGATGAAGACGATTTCAAGCAGGCCCTTGTTGAAAGCGCCGCGAATGTCGAGCTGGAACGCGGTGGCGGCGAGCGAGGAAAAGCCACCTGCGGCCGGCGACCAGTGCACGATGCCCAGCATCCACGCGAGGGCAGTGATGGAGAGCACGCCGATGAGGATCGAGCCACGGATCTTTTTCGCTTCAAGCGTGACCATAATGACCAGACCGAGCAGGGCGAGCGCGGTGGTCGGGTTGCGCACGTTGCCCAGGCTGACGAAGGTGTCGGGATCGGCGACGACCAGGCCCGCGTTCTTAAAGCCGATGAAGGCGATGAAGATGCCGATGCCGGCGGCTACCGCTGCGTAAAGCTCGTGGGGAATGGAGCGCAAGATGAGCTGCCGGATGCCGGCCGCAGTGAGCGCGAGAAAGATGATGCCGGAGAGAAAGACCGCGCCCAGCGCCGTTTGCCACGGGATGTGCATCTTGAGGCAGACGGTGTAAGTGAAGTAGGCGTTGAGGCCCATTCCGGGCGCAAGCGCGATGGGATAGCGGGCGACCACGCCCATGAGGATGGAGCCGAAGGCCGCCGACAGGCAGGTGGCCGCCGTAACGGCTGCCAAGGGCATTCCGGTGGCGGAGAGGATGGCCGGATTGACCAGGACAATGTAGGCCATGGTGAGAAACGTGGTGACGCCGGCCAGAATTTCGGTGCGCCACGTGGTTCCCAGATGGCTGAATTCGAAGTAGGCTTCAAGTCTTTTGAGCATAGGCGGGTTCTATTTAGAAAAACACAATTGCGCCGGAACGCAAAGCCGATTGTGCGATTTTGGGATCAAGCGCGAGCGGTTTTGCTTGGATCGCAGATTGCGGGTTGCTACGATGAAGAAGTCATGAACTCGAATGCAAATCCCCGGCATCGTCTGCGCCCCGTGTTGAGAGCGGCGATTGAGGTCGCGTCTGTGATCTTTCTCTTCTACTCGAATTTGCTGATGGGCGAGTTTACGCGCGCGAACGGGCCGGGGAAGAGCTTGCTGACCGCTCTATACGACGTGTTTACGCTGACGAACTTTGCCATCGCGATGGTCTCGGCGTGCATCGGCTACGCGGCATTCGAGTACCTGCGCAAGCAGCTTTGAATTTGGATCTGTCTCTAGAACAGGTTGCATACATCCTGTTTTGAAAGGGCATGGCTTTAGCCATGCCATAAAACGCGCATAAACAGTGGGGTTTTAACCCCTGCGGGGTACTTTTCAATCAGTTCCGATGATTTATGCAACCAGTTCTAAGGCTCTTCGTGAGATGGGCGAAAGACAACCGCGGATTCTTCGCTCACCACCACTGAACTGAGAAACAGGGAGCAGGGAACAGGCGTTACCCGAGCAGCTTTGCGGCGTCTTTGGCAAAGTAGGTGATGGCGAAGTCCGCACCGGCGCGGCGGATGCCCACCAGCGACTCGAGGATGGCGCGATCGCGGTCGAGCCAGCCGCGCTGAATGGCGGCCTGCAGCATGGAGTACTCGCCGGAGACCTGGTAAGCGCCCATGGGCACGCCGAAGCGTTCGCGGGCGGCGCGCACCACGTCAAGATAGGGCATGGCCGGCTTCATCAGAATCATGTCCGCGCCTTCTTCCAGATCGAGCTCGATCTCGCGCATGGCTTCGCGCAGGTTTGCGCCGTCCATCTGGTAGGCTTTGCGGTCGCCGAACTGCGGCGCGGAGTCGGCGGCTTCGCGGAATGGTCCGTAAAACGCAGAGGCGAACTTGGATGCGTAGCTGAGGATAGGGGTCTGCGCCTGGCCTTCGTTGTCGAGCGCGCGGCGAATAGCCCTGACGCGGCCGTCCATCATGTCGCTGGGGGCAACCACGTCTGCGCCGGCCTGGGCCAGGCTGAGAGCGGTGCGGGCCAGCAGCTCGAGCGTCGGGTCGTTGTCGACCTCAAAGCCATCGCGGCCTTCGACCACGATGCCGCAGTGGCCGTGGTTGGTGTACTCGCAAAGGCAAACGTCGGCGATCAACACAAGCTTTTTGGCGGCGCTCGACTTGCGCAGCGCGCGCAGAGCCTGCTGCACGATTCCGGCTTCGGCCCAGGCTCCCGTGCCGCGCTCGTCCTTGGCCTCAGGCAGGCCGAACAGGAGCAGGCCGCCAAGGCCGAGGCGGGCGGCCTCTTCGGCCTCGCGCACCGCCTCGTCGATGGAGAGATTGAAGACGCCGGGCATGGAGCCGATCTCGCGGCGCACACCCTCGCCGGGGCAGATAAACAGCGGGTAAATCAGGTCGCCGGGATCGAGAACGGTTTCGCGCACCAGGGCGCGCATGGCGTCTGACCGGCGCAACCGGCGCATCCGCATCTCAGGAAAGCTCATGGATAAATTGTAGTCGAATGCGGGTGGAGCGAGCTCCAGCACCGTGACGGATAAGTTTGTGCTATCCCATGTCTGAAAATCCAGACATGGGGAACCCGGATTTGTGCTTGATTGAGATGTGAGCCAGCGGCTGTGCTATCCCACCCTTGCGCAAAAAACGCGGAAGGATGGAGCACCCAAAGTTAGTGGTAATGATTGCAAATCGCGTGGTCACGGCCTTAGCGGCTGGCCTGGGTGCGGCGCTTTTCAAGGCGCTCTTCATGGCGGTCGTCGCGGAGAACCAGGGCGACGATGCGGCCCTCGGCGTTGCGCTCGGCCACCAGACGGGTGATGCTGGAGCCCTGTGGATAGAACAGCACGGTGGGCGACTCGGCGGCCACTTCGTCGATTTCGCCGTAGCGGTCTTTGAGGTAGAGCCGGTCGCCCTGCCAGAAGATAGTGGCGTCGATGTTGCCCCTGGCGTCGAAGTACTCGCCGGCAAGATTTTCGATTTGCGCCTGAGTGAGCCGGATGGCCGGCGGATGGAGTGGGATCAGGAGGCGCTCGGAGAACGGGGGCGGTTCGGGTGCATTCGCGGCAGAATGTCCCGGTTTTGTGCTCGGCTGCGGGGCCGGGAGATGGTTTTCAAGCAGCCAGCGCGGCAGCTCCGGCTCGTCATAGGCGCGCGTCCAGCAGTCGTGCTTCAGCCCCTGGTAGATCCACAGCCGAATGCGGCCGCCAGACTCCTTGAAGGCTTCGTACATCACTTCGCTTTGCCGGAGCTTGACCACAGGATCGTCGTAGCCATGGAAGAGCCAGATGGGCGTGCGGCCAATGGCGCGGGTGTACTCCGCGGGCAGAGTGGATACCTTTTCCCAGCGATCCGGTGCGTAGCTCCAAAAGATGCCGCCGGCGGCGATAGCTACGGCAGCCCAGCGATGCGGATTCAGGCGCGCCAGCTCCCAGGCTCCGTATCCGCCCAGGGAGAGGCCGCTCAGATAGGTGCGGTCGGGATCTCCGTGGAATTCTTCCGTCTCCCGGTCGAGTGAGGCCATGGCCAGGGCCAGGTTGGCCGGGTCGGTCCAAAAGCTGCCGAAGGGGCACTGCGGCATAACGATGACAAAAGGCCAGCGGTCGGGGTGGTCGCGGACAGCCTGCGGCAGGCCGACCTGCGTTTGCCACATGCCTTCGCTGCCGCGCTCGCCGCGTCCGTGCAGAAACAGGATGATGGGCCAGAGTTTACGATCGTCGCGCCGCCACTCCTCGGGCAGGTAGACCTGGTAGCGATAGGTAACGCCGTGCAACACGATGCTTCGATTCAGGAAGCCGGTCTCCTGTGGCGGCTCGTACCGCGACCGGCCAGCAGCAAGGGCTGCCGGGGCCAGGGCCAGCAAAAGCAAGGCCGCGAGTGAAATCGCGCGAATAGGGTGCGCAAAAGTCATACAGGAATCCAATTCACAACTATATAGCCCGAAACGCGCTTGGCAAGTGCGGGCCGGCTCAGTTTATCGGTCGCCGGCGCTAAACCAGGGGGCGGCCGGGGTTTATTGCGCCGGCAGGATTTCCGCCGGATCGAGCGGGAATTTGGGTAGTGTCCTAATTTGCCCCGAACGCTTTGCCAACTATTTTTTTCTCCGCTCACAATCACGCAATACAAAAACCTGTAGACGCGCATCAGCTTCGGGTGGAAGCATTGAAAGTATGCGCGAGTTCAGGATTTGGATTAAACGCCTCGGTGACCATTGGGGTGCGCTCGTGACTGGCGGCACGATCATTGGTACGCTCGGCATCTGGCAGGGGACGGGCCATACGGTGCCGGTCTGGGCGTACTGGGTGATTGGCGGATTAGGAATTGTGTGCGCCTCCTTTCTGGTGTGGCGAGATGCATACGGGACGGCCGTTCAGGCAGAAGGAATCTTGAAGGAAATAGAGGATACGAAACCCAACCTAATCCTTAGGAACCCCGGGGCGAAGCATATCGAGGATATTGATATTCACGACGGGCGCGTTGTGCTTTTCACTGGTCAGTTCGTAAAGGTCAGAATTGTTAACAGGCCTTCGAGTACCTCGCCAAACGCCGTAGCCAAGGAAGTTGTAGCGAAGATCAAAATCTTCGACGCAAACCGCAACCTAGTTCTCGAAATGGACGGCAGGTGGGATGACAAGACGCCTCCCATGGTTAGGGCCATAAACTCGACCGCCCGCGATTTTCTCGTTCGGGACTTTGGGATTGAAGATGAGAGCAACATCGATATTGCATTTTTCAATCCCAAGAGCAAAGAGATCATCGCGCATAACAACGACAACTACAATTTCCCGCAGTGGAGAAATCCCCATCATTTGCTCAGCGGAGACAGATTCACCGCGGAAATTCGGCTCGTTGCCATCCATGTAGATGTAAAATTTTCGGTGATGTTCGGGCTTAACGAAGATCGAACTCGCCTTCGGATTATCGAAACGACAGCGGTGATTGAGAAGGCAGGCAAGTGAATAGCCAAAACGGTGTGTCTAAACCGCAACTCGCCGTCGCTTTTCAAATTAGGACACTACCGGAATTTGACCCATCCACCCCGCGCAGTTGACCATGGAACCTATGCAAATCCCTTGCAGCTTTCTTATGCCTGCCATGCCAGACTTGGGATTGCTATGCGAACGGCTCTGATGACCATACTTGAAACCGGAGATAGGCTGGACCACTACCGTCTGGAAGCGACGGTTGCGCGCGGGGGCATGTCGACGCTCTACCGGGCGACGGATATGCACACGGGCTTGCAGGTTGCGGTCAAGGTCCCGCACCCAGAGATGGAGTCGGACCCGATTCTGCTGGAGCGGTTTAAGCGCGAGCAGGAGATTGGCCGCGAGCTCGACCATCCGGGCATTGTAAAGACGTTTGGCAGCCAGGAGCGCAGCCGGCTCTACATGGTGATTGAGTGGGTAGACGGGCGGCTGCTGCGCAAGGTGCTGAATGAGGACGGCGTGGGCAAGGAGCGCAGGTTGCCCATAGACCGTGCGGTAAAGATCATTCTGGGCATTTGCGATGCGCTCGATTACATGCACAAGCGCGGCGTGGTGCATCGCGATCTGAAGCCGGAAAACGTGATGGTGGGCGAAGGCGACAGCATCAAGCTGATCGACTTTGGCATCGCCATGAAAGAGGACGCGCGGCGCATTACCTATGCCGGCCCATCGCCGCTGCTGGGCACGCCGGACTATATCTCGCCCGAGCAGGTGAAGGGGCAGCGCGGCGATCAGCGCAGCGACATTTACGCGCTGGGCGCAATGTTCTACGAGATGCTTACAGGACAACCGCCGTTTACCGGATCTAACCCGCTGGCGGTGATGAATGAGCGCGTGCTGAATGATCCCGAGCCAGCGCGGAAACTGAATCCAGAGGTTTCACCGCAGTTGCAGGAGATTCTTTATCGCGCCATGGAGCGCGACCCGCGCCACCGCTACGCCACCGCTCTGGAGATGGCATGGGACTTGCAAAACCAGGAGCAGGTGGGGGTGGACGACGGCGCGCATCGGCCGGCGCTACGCTACCGCATGGCCGCCAACTGGCGCAAAATGATGCTCTACGCGGGGCTGGTGCTGGTGCCGATTATCATCTTTGCGCTGATGGTGATTCTGGCGAAATATTAGGCCAGCTTGCCTGGTCGGCGGGCACAATCGCCGGCTGTGTGTGCGGGGTTGTAGTGCCGTTCTCAAATGCCGACAGCCACTCCGCGATCTCCGCACGCAGCGGCGCTAGCGCGATTCCGCCAAAGTTGGGCGGGAGCTGCGAAAGCCGGCGGCCCGCTCTGCCAAGCAGCGACATTGCTCCATCGCGATTGCCGGCGTGAAGATGATGAAAGGCCGCGGCCATCTGAATCAGCGCCTGCACAAAGCCCTTCTCCGGCTCTTCGAGCGCAAGCCATGCCGTCTCCCAATGCTCGTGTGCTTCAAAGAACTTAGCCCCGCTGTAACAGGCAAGCCCCTGGGCGAGCGCGCCGGAATTCCAGTCAAGCTTCACCCTCCAAGCATACGTTCACTTGGGCGCGCAGGCTTTGCACGTGTGTCTCGATATTCCGGTATGATTGCTGGCGGAAAGGGAGCATTTGCGGACTGCCGGGATGTGCCCAGCGCTCCCTGCCGCGCTGTGCGGCCGGGCTTGCATTGTAGAATTCCCACACTTGCCAAGGCGGGCCGGCGGTGATTGAGGAACTGGTGAAGCGTCATCCGGATATGGTGGTGGGCGCAGGGACAGTTCTGGACGCGGAAGAGGCGCGGCGGGCCATCGACGCCGGTGCGATGTTCATCACCAGCCCAGGGTATGTTCCGGAGGTGGTAGAGTGCGCTGAAAAGGCTGACGTCACTGTGTTTCCAGGGGCAATTACTCCGAGCGAAGTGATCGCGGCATGGAAGGCGGGCGCAGACTTTGTAAAGATATTTCCGGCAGCAACCGCGGGCGGGCCGCAATATGTGCGCGCTCTCAAAGTCTCGCTGACCCATATTCCTCTGATCGTGACCGGGGGAGTCAATCAACTCACCGCGTTCGACTACATTCTGGCCGGAGCCACGGCCATCGGAATTGGAAGCGAACTTCTGCCGGCATTGGCGCTCCAGAACAAGCAAACCGGGCGCATCCAGGAGCTGGCGAGGAGATTCACCAAACTTGTGCAGGAAGCGCGCGAGCAACTTCTCTCAATGCAATGAGCCAGCTCCTGTGCTATTCATTCAGCCTGGGAATATTTGGATGCTCCCACCGCGAATTCCCGCGATGCGCGTCTCATTACGCAAGTAATGAAAGGGCACATTTTAATTTGCTTTTGCTCTATGTCTCCGCTAACCTCGAAAACTAATCCGCTGTAGTTCTTTTGCGCCGCAGGTCATCGCATTGCGCACTCATTTGCCTTGGATTTCCCCTATCTAGGAGCACTTATGCGAGCCGTGCGTTTGCGCGATCCTTTGCAGAGGACTGCGCTTTTTTGCGCCCCATTCTTCGTTATCGCACTGATGATCTCCGGGTGCGGCGGCGGTTCGATCGCCGTCGATCTGAACACGATTGCGGCCATCTCCGCGACAACGAACACGCTCCGCGTAAACCAGACTTTGCAACTGAGGTCAAAGTACATGGACGCAAAGCTGCCGATGGTCTTTTCTGTGAATGGGATTGAAGGCGGCAACTCCGAGGTGGGCACCATTACCAGCGCGGGCCTTTACACTGCGCCCGCGGCCGTTCCCACGCCTAACACCGTCACAATCACAAGCGCGATCGCCAAGTATCCCAATGCGGCTCCAGGGTCGGTTTCGGTGCAGATATGGAATCCGATTCCTGTTCTTAACGCTGCAAACCCCAATGGATTTGCGGAGGGAGTTACACCAGTTACCGTAAGCGGCTCGCAGTTTGTCTTCGGCTCGCAGATCAGCTGGAACGGCGCGTTGATCCCGACGACTTATGTCTCCAGCACGGAGTTAGTGGCGGACATCAGCGAACTCACTCCTGGAACTTATCCGCTGACGGTGACCAATCCTGACCCCGGCTCGGCGAGCGCAACTCCGCTTTCACTGAAGGTCGGTCCCGGCCAGGTCGTTCTGCAACTACAGGCTTATTCGGGGACGGATGTGCGCGTTTCGAACAAGCTGAATCTAGGGAACCCCTGCGCAGGTGCGTGATTTTGCATCGACAACGCGAGCGCAG
>CAYZVG010000100.1:0-9161 GCA_964481595.1 uncultured Occallatibacter sp.
AGGCGGGCAACTCCTTGCGCAACTCCTCTAGCCGGGCGGCAACCTCCTCCGGTTGCGGCGCAGCGGTCTGCGCATCCTCGGTGCGAATCTGCTGCTGAATGAGAGCGCGGCCAATCAACTGCTCAAGGGCGCGCTGGCGCGTAAGCGTGTGCCCTGCGCCGTTGGGATCCAGAACCGAAAGGCGAATCTCTTCATCGATGTCAGAGGCCAGAATGGTGCGGCGGTTGACGACCGCGACCACACTGTCGAGCACAACCGGAGTCTGCGCCACAACTGGCAGAGCCACGCAGGCTGCCACGACGGCTCCCGCCAGCAAGGAACCCATACGGATTGTGGGCCGATTACGCATCAGAACGTTTGCCCCAGGCTGAAGAAGAAGTTGAAGTGCGTAGCCTCGCCCACGTGCGGCGCAGCGCTCAGATTCGAGTAATCGATATTCACCGGGTAGATAGGCGTATTCAGGTTGTAGCTGAAATCGAACCGCAGCGGACCCACCGGCGTATGGTAGCGCAATCCCACTCCCGGCACCTGCGCAAAGTAGTTAAAACTGCACTGCCCCTGGTGTCCGGTTGAAGTGTAAGGGCCGGAAGGGCTGGGCGCAACGGGCTGGCCGTTGACGATCTGCGTGGAGGAGAGGTCCTCGCAGGTGCTGCGGTCTGGCTGCTCATAGTGCGAGATGCTGGACCAGGCATCGCCGGCGTTTGTAAACACATTGCCCATGTCGTGAAAGAGCACAAAGCTTACCGTGTTGCCGAACCAGGGCAGCGTGGGCGGCGGCAGGCGCAGCTCGGTGCTGTTGATCAGCGCACCAGCGCCACCGATCGGATATCCAGTCTCAGGATCGCGGGGACCGGCAGCATTGAATGAGAATCCGCGCAGCGAAGTCGCCCCTCCGGCATACAGACGTTCGGGCAACGGGATCAGTGCGCTGGTTCCCGATCCGAAGGAGCGGATCTGGCCGTAACGCGTGTTGCGCGCCAGCACAAAGCGGTCCTTGTCGAAGCCAAAGTAGTTGGAGTTGGAGATATCGATGCGATTGAACTCCGCTTCCGCGCCCATGTGCCGGTCCGAGAGAAACTCCTGAAAGCTGGTGTAGGTTCCGTGATGCGCGTCCAGCGTGGAGTCGCGCGTATCGCGAACCCAGGTGAGGCCAAGACCGGCAACGCGCACCGCGGTCGACAACTGCTGAATTGCGGCGGGAAACACTTGCAGGCTGCTGGCCGACACCTTCACGCGGCGGAACTCGTACTCGTAGATGAAGGTATTCGCTTTGGAGAATTTGGTATCGAGCCCCTGGAAGCTTTGCGAAAAGCGGAACCCTCCCTCAAGCCGCGAGGCCACGTAGGTGGTCACATCCTGGCTGTTGGCGTACCCGCCGGAGAAGCTGGCGCTCACATTACGACGGCCCTCGAAGTGCGGAATCTGGAACAGCAGGTCCATCTTCTGTTCGAGCAAACCATAGGTGACCTGCAACGAGGCCGACTGCTCGCGGCCAAACAGATTATTGCGCGTGAGGTCGGCAATCACGCGTGGACTGACGCCGGTCTTGCCGTTGGGATTGCAGGGAATCCCCGCCTGCGCCGATCCCGCGCAGTTGTTCTGCGGCGTTCCCGTCTGGGCCTCGAATCCAAAGCCGTAAGTCAGCGCCCAGCGCCGCGCCTCCGCAGCCTGCAGCAGGACCGTCTTGCGCGTCTCAGCTCCAGTGGGATTCACAACGTCGGCATCCACTTCGTTAAACAGGGCGAGATCGTACAGGTTGCGTTGCGTGTCGAGCAGCGCCGTCTGGTTGAGCGGATCGCCAGGGTGCAATGTAATGGCGCGATCCACCGTCTGCTGGCGCGTATAGTGCAAGCCGGTGAGCAGAACGTTGCGCACAAAAATCTGCTGCCCCTCGGTGATGTGGAAGACCACGTCGGACTTGTTGGCGTCGGAGCCTTGCGGCTGCTGCGTCACCTCCACGTCTGCCTGTTCAAACCCGCGGCTCAGGTATTCGGTAAGCAGAGCGTCGCGGTCGCCGGCTAGGTTTTGCGGAGAAAGCAACTGTCCCGTCGCGGTGTTCAGCAACGGAGTCAGTTTGGCGGCATCGACATGATCGTTGCCGTCAAGCCGCACCGAGCCTACGCGGATCTGGCCGCCCTCGTCGATGCGGTAGGTTACGGCCAGTGGAGCGGTCACGCGCCTGCTCCCGGATGTCCGCGGCGCTCCGGCCTTACTGCTATTTTCCTGAATGTCAACTTCAGGCGTGCCCGCCTCGGGCGTGCTGGTCTCCGGCGTCACCTTCACGCTCGCGAATCCATTGTTGTGATAAACATTCTCGATCGCGTTTATGTCGGCCGAAACCAGAGCCTGGCTGTAAGCTCCGTGGCGATCGAGCGTGTCGGCGGCGCGCACGCTCAGCAGCGCTTTGAGGGTCGCGGCGTCAAAGTAGCGATTGCCGGCAACCGAGACGCTCTCAACGCGGCGTCGCTCGCCAAGCTGCACGTTGAAGACGATGATCACTTCCTTGTCGTCTTGGGTGTGCTGCGTGTGGCTCACTTTCGTATCGAAATAGCCGAGCTGCTGATAGTAGTCGCGCAAACGGCGGTTGCCCTCGTTCAGCAGGTCCTCGTCCACGCTGCCTTCTTCAAAAATGGGGATGAGACGCCGCAGGTGCTCGGCGGAAACGCTCGCGCCCTCCACCAGCACTTTGACCACCGGCCCAGGGCTGGCGGAAAAGCTGTAATCCACCCGGTTGGCAGCGGAATCGTATTGCGCGGAGACCAGCTTGATCTCGGCTTCCATGCGATTCTGGCTCTGGTAGTGCTTCAGCACTCCGTCCAGTGCGTGGTTGTCCGTATCGTGATCCACCTTGGCGCCGGCCTTCAGGTGCGCGTGACGACGGAACTCCTGCATGCTCATGCCGGCGTCGCCCGTAACCGTAACCTTGCCGATGCGCGCCGGCGGGCCAGAGACAACCCTGAACGTCAGGTTGACCAGCGGCGCATCGTGGTTGAAAACGACCTCAGGAGTAATGCGCCCCTGATAGTAGCCATTGTCGGCCAGAGTGGCGCGCATCTGTTCGAGCGCGGCCGACAGCTTGCCCTGGGTAAAACGGCTTCCGGGCGTCAGCTGGCTGGCGCGCTGCAACTGCGTATTCACGGTTGCGCCCTTTGCGCCGTCCACGCCAACACTTCCAATAAACGAGCGGGGAGCGCCCTTAAAAACCAGATCTACGCCATCTGAAGTGCGCGATCCCTCCACCTGAATGGTTTCGTAAAGGCCGGTGGCAAACAACTGGCGCAGGCTCAGGCGCAGGCTATCGGCGCTCAACGGCGTTGCCGCCTGTTGGGCCAGCCGCGCCGGCAACGGGTCAAGCCGGTCCGCGGGCACGCCCTCAAACGAAATGCGATGAACAGCCAACCCCTGCCATTGCAGCAGGCCCGCGGCCGGCTGCGTCTGGGCCTGGGCAAGCATTGCCACGCCGAATGAGAATGCGGAAACGCACGCCAGCAGCATCCCGTAAAGGACCCACCTGCGATGCCCGCGTTTCATTACCGGCTTTCGCTGCAATTACTCATCTCCCAAAAAGTGTGGGCAAGGGTCTTGTTTGCGCCAGATTCGGTCACCGCGTAGAGGTCTTTGCGGGCCGTAGCCCCAGTCGTTCTCAGCCAGAGCTGCGGCCTTTGGATAACTACTCCCTTTCCCCCTATACTAACGATGACAGGAGCTTTGTGCGTCAGGGCTCCCGTCGCAAGTGAGATCCCTCCTAGGAAACTCATGCCTCGTCCCCGGTTATCCTCCCCGCCGCAGCAAGGCCCATCTCCAACAGTTGACGAGGCTGCGCCCATACCCGCTCAGCCGCCCAAGCGGACTGTCTACCCGCCCGCCGCTCCTGCCGATCCCAAACAAACCGATGCTCTGGCGCGCGCGCAGGCAGGCGACCACGAAGCCTTTGCCCTGCTTTATTCGCTGCACAAGCGGCGCATCTACTCCCTGTGCCTGCGCATGGTGGGCAATATCGCCGAAGCCGAGGACCTTACCCAGGAAGCCTTCCTGCAGCTGCACCGCAAGATTTCCACCTTTCGCGGCGACTCGGCCTTCTCCACCTGGCTTCACCGGCTGGCGGTCAACGTCGTGCTCATGCAGTTGCGCCGCAAGGGCCTCAACCTGATCTCGCTCGACGAGGCCATGGAGCCGGTCCCCGAAGAAGGCCCCGGCCGCAGCTTTGGCACACCCGACTTGAAGCTGAGCGGAGCCATCGACCGGCTGGCCCTGGAGCGGGCCGTTGCCTCCCTGCCCGCCGGATACCGTCTCATTTTCATCCTGCACGACGTGGAGGGCTACGAGCATAATGAAATAGCCTCCATGCTCGAGTGCTCCATCGGCAACAGCAAGTCGCAGTTGCATAAAGCACGCATGCGATTGCGCGACGCATTGCGCGCCAGCACCCAGGCGGAGAAGCAGCCATGACCGTCGATCCCACCAAGATGACTTGCCAGGAGTTTCAGGCGCAGCTACCCGAGCTGATCGGCTCGGGTAGAGACGCGTCCGCACATCCGCATATTCAAAACTGCGAGCTTTGCCGGGCCTTTCTTGCCGATTTGCAGACCATCGCCGATGCCGCGCGCCAGTTGTTTTCCACCGTGGACCCTCCCGATGAGCTGTGGGAGCGGATCGAGTCGGCAATCAAGAGCGAAAACGGCGATGTCCACGAAGCCGCGCCGGTAAGAAAATAGCGCGCAGCCAGTCCCACGCCGCCTTTTTTCTCAGCCGCGAATGCAGTTTTGGGCTCCCTTTCCGCTTCAGACCCCCGGCTGCTCTCACACTTCGCCTCTCTTTGGCCGATACACCTTTCGAGCAGCACCGCATCCAATTGTGTAACGGAGCGCCCGGGCCAGACCCCCGGAACAAGACCGCCCAACGAACCCAGCAATCGATCGCTGGGTTGAAAAGCTCACCAGTTTTCGAAGCTTTGCCGCATCCGCGGTTCAGAAGGAGAATCTCCAAATGCGAATTCTGCAACTTTTCGATTCCTGCGTTGTCTAAAGGAAGGTAATCTGATAAAAGGACACTCAATGCCAAACCAGCCTTCGAAGCCGCTGCCACAAAGCACTCCTGCCAAAGAACTTACCGGAACGCGCCGGGTTTCGGTGCTGCCGGTAAGGGATACGGTCCTGTTCCCCCACGCCGTTCTGCCGCTCACCGTGGGCCGCGAAAGCTCTATCCAGCTCATCGAGGCGCTGGGTGAGGAGCGCACGATCGTGGTGGTGGCGCAGCTCGATCCCCGGCTTGATTCCCCTAAACCCGCCGACCTGCACCAAATCGGCACACTGGCCACGGTGCACAAAGTTGTGCGCATGCCCAACCAGAGCCGCTTTGTGTTTACCGAGGGCACTGCCCGCGTACGCCTGGTGAACTACTCCCAGACCGAGCCCTTCATGGTGGCCGAGGTCGAGCCGCTTGAAGAGATCGAGCCTACGGTTGACTCCGGGTTTGAGGCTCTGCAGCGCAATGTCATTGCCCAGTTCCAGCAGATCGTGTCGGAGTCGCCGACGCTGAGCGACGAGCTGCGCACCATCGCCGGCAATATCGAGGAGCCTGGCCGCCTGGTCGACTTTGTGGCCTCTTCCCTGCCCTTTTTAACCACCGCCGACAAGCAGGAGTTGCTTGAAACCGGCAACATTGTCTCGCGGCTCGAACTGCTCAACAAGCACCTGGCCAAGGAGATCGACGTGCAGCAGTTGCGCGCCAAGATCCAGACCGAGGTCCAGGATCAGGTGCAGCAGTCGCAGCGCGACTACTACCTGCGCGAACAGCTCAAGGCCATCCAGAAGGAGCTTGGCGAACAGGATGAGGGCCAGCGCGAATCCGATGAGCTGCGCCAGAAGATTGAAGCCGCCGGCATGCCCGAGGACGTGAAGAAAGAAGCCATGAAGGAGCTGTCGCGGCTGCAGCGCATGTCTCCCATGGCGGCCGACTACTCGCTCACCCGCAACTACATCGAGTGGCTCGCGGTGCTGCCGTGGGCCAAGAGTTCGGGCGCAAAAATCGACATCGGCAAGGCGCGCGAAATCCTCGACGAGGATCACTACGAGCTGACAAAGGTGAAGGACCGCATCCTGGACTACCTGAGCGTGCTCGAACTCAAGCCAGACATGAAGGGACCGATCCTTTGCTTCGTGGGCCCTCCCGGCGTGGGTAAAACCTCGCTGGGCCGATCGATTGCGCGGGCACTGGGCCGCAAGTTCCAGCGCATCTCGCTGGGCGGCATGCACGACGAGGCTGAGATTCGCGGCCATCGCCGCACTTACATCGGCGCGCTGCCGGGCCAGATCATCCAGAGCATTCGCCGGGCTGAAACCAACGACCCGGTCATCATGCTTGACGAGGTGGACAAGCTGGGCCGCGACTTCCGCGGAGATCCCGCATCGGCGCTGCTTGAGACGCTTGACCCGGAGCAGAACAACACGTTCCGCGACAACTATCTCGACGTGCCGTTCGACCTGAGCAAGGTGCTGTTTATCTGCACCGCGAACATGCTCGACACGGTGCCGCCGCCACTCATCGACCGTATGGAGCTGATCCCCTTGCAGGGTTACAGCGAAGAGGAGAAGCTGCACATTGCCAACCGGTACCTGATTCCGCGCCAGATCAAGGAGAACGGAATCACGCCCGAACAGATCGAGTTTCCCGAGGACGCGGTGCGCTTCATCATCCGCCACTACACGCGCGAAGCAGGCGTGCGCAAGCTCGAACAAACGCTGGGCACCGTCTGCCGCAAGCAGGCGCGGCGCGTGGTCGAGGGCAAGACCGAGAAGCTCACGGTCACGCGCGATGTGGTGCACGAGTTCCTGGGCGGCATCCAGGTGCGAGTGGAAACTGAAGTGGAGGAGCGCGTCAAACGGCCCGGCGTGGCCATCGGACTGGCGTGGACGCCGGCCGGCGGCGACATTCTCTTCATCGAGGCCAACAAGATGAAGGGCAAGGGCAGCTTCACCATGACCGGCCAGATCGGCGAGGTGATGCAGGAATCCATGCAGGCCGCGCTTACCTGGGTGCGCTCGAACGCCGCCTCTCTGGGCCTTGCCGAGGACTTCAACAAAGACCTCGACATCCACATCCACGTGCCGGCGGGCGCCATTCCCAAAGACGGGCCTTCGGCGGGCGTCACCATGGCCACGGTGCTGGCGTCGCTGTTGACTGACACTCCGGTGCGGCCGCTGACGGCCATGACCGGCGAGATCACCCTCAGCGGCAATGTACTGCCGGTGGGCGGCATCAAGGAGAAGTTCCTGGCCGCGCGCCGGGCCGGAGTGACAACCATCATTCTGCCCGCTGAGAACCGCCAGAACACCGAGGAGGATCTGACCCCGGAGATGATGGAAGGCGTTACCGTTCACTACGCCAACCGCATTGAAGACGTGCTGCATGTGGCGCTGCCGCTGTTGAAGCAGAGAATCCCCGGCGCGCAGCAGGAGTCGGAGCTCGCCACGGCTTCCATCTCCTGAACTCACGCCAAACTCCACAGCAAGGGCCGGCAAACCAGCCGGCCCTTGCTGTTTCTGCACTTATCGCTTTTCAGACCCGCAACGTCTAACGCGCAGGCGGTATCCTTTTTTCAAGTATGCGCGTACACGTTCTCTCCTTCGGGATTCTCAAAGACTGGCTGGGCGCTGCCCCGCTCGCCGTGGAGCTGCCTGAGGGCGCAACCGTTGCGGATCTGCTCGCCCACCTGAGCACCGGCAGTCATCCCGCGGCGGCTCTGCGCGGCATTGCCGTCAGCGTGAACGCGGAGTACGCCACAGCCACACACATGCTCAACGACGGCGATGAAGTCGGCCTGCTGCCGCCCGTCTCCGGCGGCTCCGCGGATGCTTCAAACGCTATAGAACCGCCCGTCGCCGTTGCCCTCACGCGCAGCCGCATCCGTGCGGAGAAGATTGTCGCGAAAGCCAAGCGCGGCGAAGACGGCGCGGTGGTGGTCTTTGACGGCATTGTCCGCGACAACACGCGAGGCCGCAAGACGCTCTACCTTGACTACGAAGCCTATGAAGAGATGGCGCTGAAGCAGATGAACGAGCTGGTCCGCCAGGCCCTCGGCAAATTCGCCGTGCGCCATGTGACCATGGTTCACCGGCTGGGCCGCATAGATATTGGCGAGACTAGCGTGCTCATCGTCGTCGCCTCCGCGCATCGCGCTGTGGCCTTTGATGCCTGCCGCTGGCTCATCGACACGCTCAAGCAGTCCGTGCCCATCTGGAAACGAGAGACCTTCGTGGACGGCGCAGTCTGGGCGCAGGGCGAACCGTTTCCCGCAGTGCTGGCGGTTACGCTAAAGGACGGCCATGAAGCCTGAAGACCTGTTGAACATCGGCTCCGCAAAAACCGCAAGAGCAATTGGCTGTGCACTGATGCTGGCCCTGGCCGCTGCCCTGCCCGCGCAGGAAACCACACTGCACATGGACGTGAAGCTGGTGAACATCTTCGTCAACGTGACGGACCGCAACGGAGCCATCGTCGGCGGCCTTGGGCACGACGATTTCGCCGTCACTGAAGATGGCCGCCCGCAGTCGATCGCGGTCTTCGAAAAGCAGTCGGAGCTGCCGCTGAACCTCACCCTCGCCATTGACACCTCCGGCAGCGTGCAAAAGGACTTGAGCAGCGAAGCCGCAGCGGCGCGGCGTTTTGCCCACGCAATTCTGCGCCAGCAAGACCAGATGAGCGTGCTGCAGTTCGCCACCGAAGTGCGCGCACTGACTCCCTTCACCAACAAGCTCTCGCAGATCGACCGCGGGCTGGGCCAGTTGCGCGGCGACTGGGCCACGGCTCTCTATGACGCCATCTACCAGGGCTCTGACCGGCTCGGACCGCTCGACGGCCGCAAGGTTCTGGTCATCATCTCCGACGGAGACGACACCGCCCAGAACACCACCTACGCGCAGGCGCTCGAAGAAGCCCTGCGCAACGAGGTGATGATCTATTCGCTGATCGACGTGCCCATTGTGGCCAGCGCGGGGCGCGACCTGGGCGGCGAGCACGCGCTCATCACGCTGGCCGAGCAGACCGGCGGCAAATATTTTTACGTAAACGATGGCGGTCTGGACAAAGCCTTTGCAAAGGTGAGCGACGACCTGCGCACGCAGTATTTGCTAGGCTACTATCCGCACAATCAGGAGCCGGGC
>CAYZVG010000101.1:0-9118 GCA_964481595.1 uncultured Occallatibacter sp.
CTCGTAAAAATTGGCTCCCAGCGCCGCCCGCTCCAGTAGTGTTAACAGGCCCTAGAACAGTTTAAACGGCGGGGGCGCTGTGGCGGACGCCTGCCATAATTTCAATATGCTGATACTGGCCTCACAATCGCCACGGCGGCGCGAGTTGCTGACCCAGGCGGGATACTCATTTGAAGTGCGTCCGGCGCATATTCCCGAAGAACCCCTGGCGGGCGAGAATCCGATTGCCTACGTGACGCGGTTGGCACGCGAGAAGGCAGAGGCTGTGTTTCGCGAAGTGACCGCGGATGCGCCGGCGAATGCGGATGGCGAGACTCTGGCGGTGCTGGGAGCGGATACAACGGTGACTCTGGACGACACAATCCTGGGCAAGCCGGAGGATGCCGCCGATGCAGCGCGGATGTTGAAGATGCTATCTGGCCGGACACACCGTGTGATGACGGGCGTTGCGCTGGCCACGGCGGATGGCGTTGAGGTTGCGGCAGAGGTGACGGCGGTGCGGTTTCTTACGCTGAGCGAAGAAGAGATCGCCGGCTACGTGGCCACGGGCGAGCCGATGGACAAGGCCGGCGCCTACGCGATCCAGGGATACGCGGCGCGGTGGATTCCGCGCATCGAGGGATGCTACTTCAACGTGGTGGGCCTGCCGCTGGCGCTGGTGACGGCGCTGTTGGAAGGGCGCACACGACTGCGGTCGAGATAGTGGCTTAGTTGTAACTGCGCAACTTGTATATCGACCGCATTCAATACAGCCCAGTGGACCATATTGACCTTGGCGCGCTTTCTGCGGGTGGCCGTACCACTTTGGTGGAATTTTTGCGAAATCGTCCCCCGCATTTCTCTGGTTCGGGGTAAACTTATCGCAATTTCTATCTAAAGGAATTTTCGATGCGAACCCGTTTGGTTCTCTCCTTTCTAGTCTTGTGCTTCATTTCACTTCTTACAGTTCCAGCAAATTCGCAGTTACAGCGCAGGGCTCAATTTCAGCAGCCGACCGATGAAGAGCTGAAGATGACTTCAGACCCGAAAGCTCCGGGGGCGGATGCTGTCTTCCTGAATGTGGAAGAGTACGACAACGACCCGTCGCACTACCGGAGTTACTATGTGCGCATCAAGGTGCTGACCGAGAAGGGCAAAGAATTGTCCACGGTGGTGATCCCTTATGTGAATGACAATTTCATTCACATTGTGAACGTGAAGGCGCGCACAATCCACCCAGATGGCACAGAGATCCCGCTTGACGATAAGGTCATACAGAATCGGTTGAACCAGAAGCCGAAAGACCGGACGACTGACGGCGTTATGCTTGACCTGCCCGAGGTGGAGGTAGGCAGCATTCTGGAGTATCAGTACGATATAAACTTCAACACTTATGCAGCTTTGCCGCCCTACTGGCAGATTCAGCGAAGCTACCTCGTTCGCAAAGAGCACTTTCAATTCGCGCCGGAAGACGTATTCGTGCCCGGCCGCAAATTGAAGCAGTATTTGCAGGACCGCAGGGGAAGGACGATCAATTCCCTGCTGTGGTGGTACAAGCTACCGGATGGAGTGCAGGTCCAGTACAATCCCAGCGGCTATTACTCGGTGGATTTGAACGATATTCCGCCAGCACCCGACGAGGAGTGGATGCCGCCGAGCCAAAGCGTGCTCATGAAAGTGCAGTTTTATTACAGCTACAGTTCCAGCCCACAGCAGTTCTGGGCAAATGAAGGGAAAGAGTGGAGCACCTCGGTGGATCAATTCGCGCAACCATCGAAGGCAATTCACGATGTAGTGAATAAACTGATTGCACCGACGGACAAGGAGGAGGAGAAGGCCAAGAAACTCTATGTTGCCGTGGAGGCGCTGGACAACACAGACTACTCGCGCAGGCGAACTGAATCGGAGATGAAGCGCTTGAAGATGCAGGAAGTCCTTAGCGCCATTGACGTCTGGAACCAGAAGAGCGGCAACAGCGAGGAAATCGCGATGCTCTACCTTGCAATGGCTCGGGCAGCAGGATTGCAGGCTTATGCAGTCAAGGTTGTTCCGCGGAGCTTGGGAGCCTTCGATCTTTCTTATATGAGTATCGGCCAGCTTCGCGACACGCTTGTGATGGTGAGCATCGACGGCACGCCGAAGGTTCTGGACCCCGGAGAAAAGATGTGCCCGTTCGGATCGATGAACTGGCGGCACTCCGGCGCAGGAGGGCTTCACCAGGACGCGAATGGTATTGGACCTGAGACGACGCCTAGGCAGGACTACAGCCAGAACACGGTCGATCGGGCGGGCGACATTACTGTGGATGCGCACGGAGCGGTTACGGGCCAGATCAGGGTTGTGATGACCGGGCAGGAATCTCTGATGTGGAGACAGGCAGCCATTGAAAACGACGAAGCAGAGTTGAAGAAGCTCTACGACCAAACGCTGGAGAACATTCTGCCGGAAGGCGTGGTGGGACACATCGACCACTTTGTCGGATTGACCGATCCGGATTCATCCCTGCTGGCAGTGGTGAATGTCAGTGGCACAATGGGCGCGGCCACGGCGAAACGACTAATTCTGCCTGGTACGTTCTTTGAGGCACGCGAGCGTGTTCCGTTTGTGAAGCAGGAGAAGCGGCTGACGCCTGTAGACATGCAATACGGGGATGTTGTGAGCGATGAGATTACTTATCACCTGCCGGATGGAATGAAGTTGGAAGGCATACCGGCGGATACGCGAGTTCCCTGGGCAGGCCATGCGACGTATGCACTGAAATTCATTTCGGAACCTGGAACGGTGACTGTTGCACGAGGATTGTCGCGGGCATTCGACGTGCTGCAGGCAGATGATTACGACAAACTTCGCGGGTTTTATCAAAAAATAGCGGCGGCGGATCAACAGCAACTGGTGCTGACTACGGCAGCCCCCGCAGGGAGCGGCAATTGATGAGCCGGAAAGCATGGTTGCGAAGATCGCGAGCCGGCGTGCTGGCGGCGGTTGTTGCCGCGCTGATTGGCGGCAGTGCGGCGCGGGCGTGGGGCTGGCAGCAATCCGCTCCGGAGTGGGCGGTGGAAGCCGCCAAGACGCCAACTCCTGCGACGGTGGGCGATGCGGCCGCGGTGGTGCTGTTTGACGAGTATGTGATCACGGTGGACAAGCAGGACCACGCGGTAGAACGGGAGCGGATTGCTGTCCGGATCTTGAAGCCGCAGGGACGGCAATACTCGCATTGCTCGATTGGCTATGACGTGGATGAGAAGCTGAATTCCTTCCGCTCCTGGACGATCGCCAGCGACGGGCAACAGTTTCAGGCCAAAGATACCGACTTTACCGACCACGGCGCATACGATGCGCCGATTCTGCAGTTTACCGAGCGGATCCGCACCGTAACTCCGCCGGCCAGCGATCCGGGCGCAGTGGTCGCATGCGAAACGGAAGAACATTTGCGGCCCTACATGGACGAGGAAGAGTGGGATATTCAGTCGTCGATTCCCATAGTGCGCGAGGCGCTCGAACTCGACTTGCCGGCCGGCGGCCACTATGCCGAATCGTGGCGCAAATTCACTCCAGTTGCGCCGACTGAGACGGCCGACAATCATCTGCGCTGGGAGATCAAGGATATGCCGGCGCTGGATCTGGAGAATATTCACGCGGCCCCGGCATGGGGCGCGCTGGCCGCACGCATGTCAGTCAAGTGGGGCGATGCGGCGGTAAAGGGCACACAGGAGCAATGGCGCGAACTGGGAGTGTGGCAGGACGCACTGGAAGATCACCGCGCCGATGCCACGCCGGAGATTACCGCCAAAGCCAAAGAATTGACGGCGGGCGCACCGGACCTTTACACCAAGCTGAGCCGGATTACCGAGTATATTCAGAAGAACATCCGCTATTTTGCGGTGGAGCGCGGCATTGGCGGCTGGCAGGCGCACTATGCGGCCGACATCTACAGCAATCGCTACGGCGACTGCAAAGACAAGACGACGCTGTTGATTGCCATGCTGAGTTCCGTGGGCATCCAAGCACACTATCTGCACGTGGACAGCAGGCGGGGCGTGATCGATCCGACCGAACCCTCGCTGTATGGGAACCACATGATCACGGCCATCGAGCTTCCGGAGGGCGAGAACGACCCAAGGCTGGCGGCGCGCGTGAAGGCCGCGAATGGCAAGACGCTGCTGATCTTCGACCCCACCGACGAAGAGACACCGGTGGGGCTGATTCGCGGGCAACTGCAGGGGGCGTACGGGAATCTTGCCAATGGCGCAGACAGCCAGGTGCTCCAGATGCCCGTGCTTTCGCCGGATTTGGGTGGAACGGTCAGCAAGGGGACATTTACTTTGACCGCCGACGGAACCATTACCGGGGACGTGCATCAGGTGTTCAGCGGCGACGACGCCACCAGCGCCCGCGCATCGATAAAGGAGTACGACGCGAAGGAGCTGCACGAGAGGATCGAGCAGTCAGTGGGCGTTGACCTGCCGAACCTGACCTTCAAGGGATTCGAGTTTGCGCACACCGATGAACTGGCCAGGCCGCTCGATATGGATATGCACCTGAGCGCCGCAAACTACTCTCATGCATCGGGACCGCTGCTGCTGCTGCGGCCCCGCGTGCTGGGCAGCTTGGCCCGAACGGCAAACGACGTGATGGCGGGCAAACCAAGGGTATACCCAATCGAGCTTGGACATCCCGGGCGGTGGCACGACAGCTTCGATATATCGATTCCTGCCGGCTACGTTGTGGACGAAACGCCGGACCCTGTGGATCTAGACCTTGGCTTTGCCAGCTATAAGTCGCACGTTACCGCGAACGGCGGCCTGCTGCACTATGAGCGCGACTACGTGGTGAAGGACGTGGAGACGCCGGCCGCCAAGGCTGCCGATTTTCGCAAGCTGGAAAACGCAATCCTTGAAGACGAGCGGGGAACGGCTGTGCTGAAAAAGCAATAGGCGCGGGCGAATTCGTCCAACGACCGAATCGCATGGCCGGTGCTGGCGTTCCATCGGCATAGGATATCCGTCGGTAATGTTCATCAGGTTGATTCCGGACCACGATTTGCACCGCACAGCGAGCAAATGCTGGCCTATACTGCTTAAGGAGCGAAGTCTCGGCAGCGACCGCGGCGTCTGGCTCTCTTTTTTTTATGGCCACACAAGCGACCAGAAAGCGCGCACAAGAGTCGCCCGCAATCCCCGACCGCCTCTATTTCAAGATTGGCGACGTGGCAAAGATCTGCGGGGTTGAGACCTATGTTTTGCGTTTTTGGGAGTCGCAGTTTCCGCAGTTGAAGCCGAACAAGAGCGGAACGGGACAAAGACTCTATCGCAAGCGCGATGTGGAGCTGGCGCTCGATATCAAGCGGCTGGTGCATGGCGAGGGCTATACGCTCTCAGGCGCGCGGCAGGCTCTGGAGCAGGTGCAACACAAGCGCGAACCGCAGGCGCAACCCAAGCTGCAGCAGATGCCCGCGGAAGATGCAAAGCGCCGGGACGCGGTGACTGCGGCTATTGGCCATGCCCGCGCCGAACTGAGAGAGATCGCCGGCATGTTGGCGGCCCCAGCAACGCAGACTCCGCGCAAACGTGGACGCGTGGCAACCATGACGGCTTTGACCGGTTCGCTGTTCCCCTCCTAAGCAAAGCCACTTTAAGAGAGACAGATTGAGTTGCGGGAGTGCGCCGCATTGCGAGATGCAATGCCGTACAGCACCGCTGGCCGTGCGCTCTTGAGGCGTTCCAAAAACCTGCCCAATCTTGCGCTGTAAACACCTCATTCCATCACGTCAAAATCGCCGCGTTTACCCTGCCAGAAGCACGAGCCCCAGAGCGGGCGTTCAAGGAACTTTAACCAAACCGCAAAGAAGTATTCACATTCTCTCCGTAAATTCTGGGTATCTCTTCTGTTGCGCGTCCTCTCCTCAAGACCCCAATTTGATTTTAGGTTTTTCTCTCGGAGGCAATACATGAAATACAGTTGTGCAATCAAATGGCCCAGTGCCATCTGCTTTCTCGCATGCCTGCTGGTTCTGACTTCAGGCATTCACCGTATGCATGGACAGGGCAATGCATCGGGTGCCATTCAGGGATCTGTCGTTGACCAGAGCGGCCACGCCATCCAGGGCGCCAACGTGGCGGTCATCTCAGAGTCCCGCGATGTACGAAAGGTGCTCTCGGCTGCCGAGGGCAAGTTCGACTTGACCGGAATCCCGGCAGGCTCGTACACGATCGAGGTCTCGGCACCCGGATTCTCCACCTTCCATCGCAGCGTTTCCATCGCTGCGGGCCAAGACGAAAGCATTTCCGTCACCCTCTCCATCGCTTCGGTCTCAGAAGAGGTCACGGTGGAAGCCGAAGCCGACACCTCCATCGCAGCCGAACTCGCGCCCGTAAAGTCGGTGCTTGACGCCGGTTCGGCCCGCACCGAGATCACCAGCAACTACGTCTCCGAGTACACCTCCCCGGTCACCGACTTTGCCGACATCATCCAGGCTGCCCCCGGCACGGTAAGCTACACCACCAACGGTGTGGGCAACGGCCAGGCCAAGATCTTCTTCCGCGGCTTTGTCGACGACGACTACACCATGACCTGGGACGGCGTGCCCTTCAACGACTCGAACGATCCCAGCCATCATTCCTGGGCTTACGTTCCCGCCGCCGCTATCGGTTATGTGGACTTCGATCGCAGCCCCGGAACCGCATCCGACGTTGGCCCCTCGAACTTCGGCGGCTCCATTCACTTCTTCTCGCCGAAGCTCAGCGATGACGCACACGTCCGTGGCGAAGTTACTTACGGATCATGGAACACCTACCAGGTCCTCGGCGATATCAACTCGGGCAGCTTCTGGCATAAGAAGGCTCACTTTTGGCTGGATGGCGACTACCAAAGCTCTGACGGCTACCAGACCTTCTCGCCCAAGCAGAACGTGGCCGCCACTGCCAAGTTCGACTACAAGTTCAGTGACCGCACCAACCTGACGGTGATTGCCACCGACATCATCCTCGACGCCTTCAACAACAACGATCCGACCCGCCGCCAGCTCTTCCACCACGGCGACAACTACCTCTACGACAACAACATGTTGAATGCGGACGGTACCTACAACGCGCAGTACTGGCGCTACTCGGTATACCACGTGCCGTCGTTCTTCGACATCGTCAGCTTCAATCACGAATTCGGCAAGGGCTGGAAGCTGGATACCAAGAGCTATGCCTATGGCTACTCCAACCACCAGCACTACCAGAACACGACGGACAACGACCAGATCACCGACTCCGTGCTGACCAAAACGATTGAAGAAAAGGTTGGCGGCGATGACTTTGCCACTTCATCTCCCAACTACAGCAAGAAGCCCACAGGTATCGATAAGCTGAACCAGTATGCCCGCGGCGGCGAGATCGCGACCCTCAGCTATGCAAACAAGTGGGGCGTCTTCCGCACCGGCTCCTGGTACGAGCTGACCAACACGCTTCGCTATCAGGTCTACTCCGACCCCATCACCTGGGCGGATTCACCGTTTATCTCGAACATCAAGTTCCACGAGCACTTCTACACCACGGCCGTACAGCCCTTTGCCGAGTACCAGTTGGTTGCCATCCCTGATTTCACCCTCACGGTTGGCATCAAGGACGCCTTCTATCGCATGTCTCTCACGCAGTATGCGGACGGAAAAACCGTTGGCTCGCTCGGTTGCCCCACAGGCTCTACCCCGGCAAGCTGCACCAACACCGTCGCTCACGCGCAGAATTACAACTCCATTCTTCCCTCGGTCGAAGCCAACTACCGGCTCAACAGCAGCGCGTCAATCTACGGTCAATATGGCCGCGGCAGCATCGCACCTTTCAGCAGCGTCTTCGACACCACAGGCGCACAGGTTGCCGTTACGCCGCCGCCCACCACCGCCTCCACGTTTCAGGGCGGCACGGTGGTCAAACTGAACCGCTTCGCCTGGGATGCGGATGTCTATCACATCCACTTCACCAACACCTACTCGACCTACACCCCTTCCAGCGGCCCGGACCAGGGCTTCACCTACTACTACGCCAACCCCAACTCCGACACCAACGGATTTGAAGCCGAGGGCAACTATGCTGTGACCAAGAGCCTGAGCTTCAACGCCAATGGAACCTTGGGGATCGCCAAGTACGAGACCTCCGGCGGGAGTCCCGCTGTGACCGACGCGAACGGCAATGTCATTAACCCAGCCGTCGGACCCACTTCAACGGCGTGGGTTGCCCTCACTCCGCACGACACCGAGTCGGTGGGCATGACCTACCGCGAGAAGGGATTCGACTTCGGTATCTTCGGCAAGCGCATCGGCACCCGCTGGAACGATATCGGCAACGATCACCAGGTTGTTCCGCAGGATCCGTTCTGGATGAACAACCTCTTCCTGAACTACAACATCCACGGCCACTCGATGTTCGATGGCTCCAAGGTTAAGTTCAGCGTGACTAACCTGTTCGACAGCCACGACGTGGTCTTGATCTCCGCGGCCAACGACGGCACCACGCTGACTTCGCCCTACACCACCAACAAGGCCCTTGAGGTCTCGCAGAACCAGCAACTCTACACCCCGAGTTGGAATGACACCATCCAGAAGCAGGCTGGCCGCGCGATCATGGTCACCTTCCAGATCGGCCTCACCCACCACGAGCGCTAATCCAACTCCGGCACTGAAGCGTGCCCCAAAACCAAAGGCCCTCCGGCGAACCTCGCTGGAAGGCCTTTGCTTTTGCGCTTTGAGCGCAAAGACCGCAGCTTAGAAAGGTGCGGGGCCAGGTGGAAGTGAGCCGAATCCTGGCTCTAAACCCTGTGGGCCACCGCAAGCCCAATTGGGGAGGCTTTGCAGCAGATCGAGAGCGAAAGCCATTGCGAGGTTTTACCCCATTCGTTAGGATTATCGATGCGGAGACAGCCTCTGTAAGTTATTGATTCTAAAAATTTCCGGGACGGGGAGATTTGAACTGCCGATGGCTCGGCTTTGCCTCGCTCCCCTCGCAGGCTGGACTGGTGCGTCTCCGCCTACGCTGCGACGCTGGTCGGGGTGCTTCGTGGGTCGGCACGAAGCATCTGGGCAAGTTTGCGGATGTGCAGATGGATATTTAAATGGTCGGGACGGGGAGATTTGAACTCCCGACCCCTCGCACCCCAAGCG
>CAYZVG010000102.1:0-9098 GCA_964481595.1 uncultured Occallatibacter sp.
CACAGACGAGGTTGCCGTGCAAGTCGCAGTTCCCGCGCCCGATGGCGTAAACACACCGGCCTGCGTGATCGTGCCGCCCGTCGCTGTCCACGTCACCGCACTGCTGTAAGTTCCAGTGCCGTTCACGGTCGCGGCGCACGTTGCCGTTTGTGCGGTGGTTATCGATGCGGGCGTCGCTACCACGCCGATCGACGTAATCGTCCCGCTTGTAGAAGAGGAAGAGACTGTGATCTTGGCCGTACCAAACTTTGTCTCTGTCTGGGTCGATGTCGCGGTAATCGTGTCTGACCCGGACGCCGGTACGCTCGCGGGAGCTGTGTAAACCCCGGAACTTGATACGCTGCCAGAAGCCGCGGACCACGTGACCGCAGAGCTGTAGCTCCCGGTGCCCGTTACCGTCGCGGTGCACTGGCTTGTCTGGCCTGGTTCGACGCTAGTGGGAGCGCAGGATACCGCGACGGAAGTAACCGCCGCTTGTGGTGGTGTCGTCGAAAACGACGCACCGCCGCATCCAACAGTCCACAGGATGCCAAAAGATAAAAGGATAAGTGCAACTTTTTGTCCCATAAGAGCTCCGCCTTTCACTCCATCCGAAAACCGGCATTGGAAGAGCGGTCCTTCTTGCACCTCGCTCTTAACCATGCGCAGTTTCGGTTGATACCAAGGCGACTCATTACGGATATCACGCCGTAGGGGAAAATGAAACAACTCAAAAGATCTCTGCAAAATCAGTCTTCAGCCCAGCGTGCACCAAATCCATTCAACGCCAGTACCGGAACCTTTTTCAAGAGCCAGCACATTACTTGGGTAACGAATAGCGTCCTTTGCAGACTCATCAAGAAGCATCTTAAGGCCGCACTACGCCCTGCCACTATGCCTCTTCTGCTGCAATAGAACTCAAACCAAGGTGGGATCTAACAAATAGTTTAGGGGTCTAAGTTGCCCGTATGAGAGTGTATGCGAGGTTTACAAATACATAGCGAAATCGATAACCGCGCAATGAATCTTCCAACTCAGGCAGCATACAGGTTGCGTGCCGCCAATTGCAAGCCGCCAACATCGATAGATTGTGTGCTCTCGCCACGATCAAGCAGCAGGCATTGCGAACCTCCATCCAGTCCGCCGCTGATCACTTCACCTTCCCCGCGGCATTCTCCAGCACCACGTTTGCAAACGCTCCCGAATCCACCGTCACCGGCTCATGCGAGCAAAAACCCAGGCCCACATAAAACGGACCATCCAGGTGCAACTCCATCGGCGGACCAAACTGGTGCATCGGTTCGCCCTTCACGCTGATGTACAGCGCAAAACTATCGCCGTGTTTCTCTATGCCTATTCGCTTCGGCATCGCATCGCTCAGCATGCTGCCGCCAATCCGGTACTGCATATCCTGAATCAACGCGTTTTTCTGCGGCCGCTCGGCCAGATGCACCATCCCTGTACCGTGTTCCGCCGCCATAATCTCTTTCGCATTGTCGTCCAGGTCCTGGCGAATGATCAGCACCACTTTTCTGTCGTGCGGAGGCAGTGCAACTGGAAAGCTCACGTCCGCCGCAAACGAAACATCCCCCGCCATCTTCTTCCACACATAGTGAAACTCGTCGCGCGTGTACCAGATGTTGTAGCCCGCTGAGTTCACCGTGTATTGCTTCGTCAGCGGATTGAAACCAGCGCTTCCCGCCACCAGGGCCGCGCCTATTTCCGATTGCCCGTCGAAAACTCCGATCGGCATATTGAAGTTCTTGCTCGGCCGATGAAAATCCGCAGGAGGCGCGTACTGCTTGTGCGTCGCAGACTCCGGCAGCGCCCAGTCCGGAACCACCGGCGTAGCCGACTGCGCCACCATCCTCGCCAAGCCGATCCATGCCAGAACAAACGTCAACGCAACCATTTGCATCCACTTCCGCACCGGCAAACATGTTGAAGTTTTCATGCACAACAAGCTAGCAGACCGGTGCCAGACTTCACCAACCGAATTTCTCTCCACCTGGCGCGGCCTCCGGGCCAGTGCTTGAACTTCCACCCCACCAGCAATCCCATACTTTACTTCATGATTAACGCGTATCAAAATGAATCAAAAGCGCTTGCTCTCGCAAGGCGCCAAGGGTGCCCCACCAAATCCATCGCATTGTTCCTGCACTGGCCTTCCTCCGCACGCTCGCTCCACGCCGCCCAGCCTCTCCGCAACGTTTCACCCCCTGAAACTCAACTTGCCGTCTACATATTTAGTTCCCTATTAACCCATGAGGGTCCGCATTATCCTTAAGGGAGAATTCTGCAGTTCGGCCCCCCGGAGATCGGGGTATGGTCAATATGGGCCCCATCCCCCTTTTGCGAGCTGGCGAGCATGTCCCTCACAACCAAATCAGCGGTTCTGATCGTATCTCTGCTAATGCCGCTCGTCTCGTTTGCGCAGCAGGTAGCGCCGCCTACCGGTGTTCTCCGCGGCCAGGTCACTGACCCCACAGGAGCCGTCGTTCCCGGTGCGCAGATCTCCCTTTCCAAAGGCCATCAGGTCCAGTCCACGCAAACCCAGTCCGACGGCCATTACTCCATTCGCACTCTCGCCGGCTCTTACCAACTCCGGGTTTCTGCCAGGGGCTTTGAGCCGATCCGCATCCCGCGCGTTGATCTCACCGAAGGCATGGTTAAGGAACTCAACGTCCCTCTTTCCATCGCAATGCAGCACCAATCGGTCACCGTCGACGCCGATCTCAAGAGCGTTGGCGTCAATCCCGCCCAAAGCGCCGGCCAAATGGTCTTCAAGGGCAGCGATCTCAAGGCTTTATCTGACGATCCCGACGAGCTGCGCTCCGAGCTTGAGCAACTTGCCAGCGCCGCTGCCGGCCCCAACGGCGGCCAGATCTACGTGGACGGCTTTGCCGCCAACCGCCTGCCGCCCAAGTCCTCCATCCTTGAAATCCGCGTCAACCAGAATCCCTTCTCCAGCGAATTCGATCGTATCGGCTACGGCCGTGTTGAAATCATCACCAAGCCCGGCACGCAGTTGTTCCACGGCAGCCTTGCCGCCTACGGAAACAACTCCGCCCTCAATAGCGCCAATCCACTGGTAGCCCGTCAGCCCGCCTATTACATGTACTCCTACTCCGGCAGCCTTGAAGGCCCGCTCGGCAAGCGCGCATCCTTCTCGCTCAGCGGCGACAAGGTCTTCCAGCAGGGCCAGAACATCGTCAACGCCGTCAATCCTCAGAACCCGTCCTCCAACATTGCTCAAGCAGCCGCCAATCCCACCAGCGTCCTCGTCGGCAATCCGCGCATTGACGTGCAGGCCGGCAACCACACGCTCTCTTTCCGCGATTACTTCTACAAGTCCAACGTCTCCGGCGCGGGCGTCGGCGCTCTCTACCTTTCCAGCCAGGCCCTCACCACAATGGACGAAGAGAATACCGCCCAGTTCGCCGACACCTTCGTCGTCAACCCGCGGCTCCTCAATGAGCTGCACCTGGAGTGGCGTCGCGCCTGGACCATGCAGTCCGCCGTCTCTACCGCTCCGGCCCGCATCGTCTCCGGTGCGTTCGTCGACGGCGGAAACCTCGCAGGAAACATGCAGGATCACCTGCAAGTTGCTGAATTGCAGGATTATGTCACCACCAATGCCGGCAACCACATCCTCCGTTTCGGCCTGCGGCTGCGCGGCTATTACGACAAGAACTCCTCCACCGCAGGCAGCAACGGCGCATATACCTACAACTCCATCGCCGACTTCCAGGCCAACGCGCCCTCGCAGTACTCCGTCACCAACGTCAGCAATCCCCTGGCAAAAGTGTTTCTCGCTGACGGGGCTGGCTTTTTTCAGGACGACTGGCGAGCCAAGCCCAATCTCATGTTCGGCCTGGGCATCCGTTTTGAGGCCCAGAACTGGATGCATGACCACACCGACTGGGCGCCGCGTCTGGCCCTGGCGTGGAGCCCCGGCCGCCCCTCCAGCGCCGCCGGCAAAACCGTCATTCGCGCCGGCTATGGCTGGTTCTACGAGCGCTTCACCGTCCCGTCCTCCTTCGCGTCCTATGGCGATGCGCCCTACATCATTCAGACCATCCACGATAACGGCGTCAATCAGCAGTCCCTGGTCGTCAACAATCCCGGCACGTCCGCAAGCACAACCACTCCCTCCGTCCACACCATCGATTCCCACTTCCACGCCGCTCTCAACATGCAGGCCGGCGCAGGAGTCGACCAGCAGTTCTCCCGCATCTTCACCGCCAACCTCACTTATCTGTTCACCCAGGGCGTGCACCAGTATCTGTCGAACAACGTCACCGCGCCGGTCTTCAACCCCAACACCTACACCCTCGCCGGCCCCGCTCCATCCACCTACAATTACCAGTTCCAGTCCGGCGGCTTCTTCAAGCAGCATCAGGTCATCGCCACCCTCAATCTCCAAACCTCCCATCTCACCCTCAACGGTTCTTACGTCTACAACGTTGCCCACAGTGACACCCAGGGCATCGAGACCTTCGCCTCCGTCTCTCAGAATCCCGGCTTCGACTACGGACGCGCTACCTTCGCCGTCCGCCACCACGCCAACATTCTTGAGAGCTATTCCGCCCCCTTCGGCTTTGTCATCGCGTCGTTATTCACTGTGCAGTCGGGAACCCCCTTCAACCTCACCATCGGCAACGACCTGACCGGAAACAACCAGTTCAACGCCCGGCCCACTTATGGCGTCTGCGGCGCGGTCGATGTCGTCGCCACGCGCTACGGCTGCCTCGACACCAATCCCCGCGGCAAAGGCGAGCCGATCGTCCCCGCCGGCGTCGGCATTGGTCCGTCGAACATGCTTCTAGATCTGCGCCTCAGCAAGACCTTCGGCGTCGGTCCCAGGGTGAAAACCGAAACCGGCGGCGCAACGCTCAGTGCCGGCGACGATGTCAGCGACCGCGGACTCGGCTCCAGCAGCTCCTCCATCCGCCTCAACGCAAGCGCGCCCCGCCGCTACAGCCTGTCCCTGGTGGCCGGAGCTTCCAACGTCCTCAATATCGTCAATCGGGGAGTGCCGGACGGAGTCGTCCTGTCGCCCATCTTCAACCAGTCGCAGTCCCTGGCCGGCGGCGCATTCGCCAACCCCACCCCCGGCAACCGCGCCCTCGTCTTCCAGATGAACTTTTCGTTCTAAGATGCTGAATACTAAATAGTTGATTCATTCGAATATATTGAAATTCGAGCAGATAAACCGCCCGCAATCTCCTGACAAAGAAACCCCAGTATCGCGCGCGTGGTGCGTTGGACGGGAGGGCGTAGCTGCCGCAAGAGGTTCCAGGCGCTCATTGCTCCGCGGCCCATTCGAGCATCGCCAGCGTCAGCAGCAGCACGCGACGCAGTCCGCCTTCGCGGTCTCTGGCCGAGTACCATTCGGCCTGTGTGTGCGCTCCGCCGCCGTCGCCGCCTGCGCCCATTGAGAGCGCTGGAATCCCAAGCGAGAGCGGGATGTTCGCATCCGTCGAGCCCAGCCGTTGATCCGTGCGCAGCCGCAGATGGCGGTCCACCGCGCGCAGCGCATCCAGCAGCGGTGAGTCGTCGGGCAGGCTTGCCGCGGGCCGGTCGCCAATTTTGGTAACCGCATACGAGAGCTGCTTTTCGCCGCCGGCCGCGCCGCTCTTGGCGCGCGCGTTCCAGTACATCACCGCGTCTTCCACCGCGCGATGCAACGCAACCTCCAGCCGCACCAGTTGCGCAGGATCGGTCGAGCGGATATCGATCGTAGCCTGCGCCGATTCCGGAATGGAGTTCACGCTTGTGCCACCGCGAATGGTGCCCGCGTTCAGCGTGGTGCGTGGCTCGTCGGGCAGCGCAATCTCCGCAAGCTCGGCCAGCGCGCTCGAGAGAGCGATGATGGGATTCGCTCTGCCCGCGTCAGTAAAGCTGTGTCCGCCTGGACCGTTGATCGTCACCTGAAAGCGCCTGCTGCCCAGCGCCTGCGTCACCACCGAGTCGGCTCCCGCGCCGTCCAGCACAATGTGCGCGGCAACCCGACTGGCCAGCGAACCAGCGCTGTAGAAATGCCGCACGCCGCGCAGGTCGCCTTCGCCCTCTTCTCCGACATTGCCCAGAAAGATCAACGGCGCAGGCAATTCGATCTTCGCTTCAACCATCGCGTGCGCCAGCGCCAGCATTCCAACCACGCCTGCGCCGTTGTCGCACGCTCCAGGAGCCGCTAATCGCTCGCCATCCAGCACCGGATTGATCGCAGTGTCCGCGGGAAACACGGTGTCGAGATGCGCCGAAATCACAACAACCGGCCCCGTGCTTTCCGGCGGCAGCTTGGCTGCATACAGCGTGCCAATCACGTTCCCAACAGCGTCGATCTCTACATCGTTCAGCCCTGCATCTCTAAAGCGTTCGGCCATCCACGTCGATCGCGCCTCTTCGCCAAACGGTGGAGCGGGGATTGTGACCAGTTGCACCTGCCAATCCATGATTTTTTGCGGATTGCCATGCAGCCATGAGAACGCGGCGTGGACCGGCCTCTGCGCAGCCAGCGCGGTCACACGCGAAAACGACGAGCTGCGGGAGAAAATCGCCATGCGGGTGGTTTCAGGTTAACAGGAACCGCGAGCGGCACAGATTGCGCTTCTTTGTGCCCCGTGCACCGCTATCGCTCTCCGTATTCCACCGAGTGCAGAAACAGTCCGTGCGCTGGAGCCGTCGGGCCAGCCGCCGCCCGAGCCCGCGCCGCCAGTATCTCCGGTATCCGATCGGCTTCGATCCGTCCGCGGCCCACGTCCATCATCGTTCCCACAAGGTTGCGAACCATGTGGTGCAGAAAGCCGCTGCCGCGCACTCGATAAACCAGCAACTCGCCGGCCGAGCCCGGCTCCACGCTCCACACTGAGCTGAAGATTGTCCGGACCGTCGATTTCACGACCGGTTCCGAATTGGAATTGACCACTGCGCCGTCCTCCGAGCTTCTGGCTGTCAGATCGGGATCGGTTGCCGCAAAGCTCATGAAGTCGTGCTCGCCTTCCAGTAGCCGCGCGGCCGCCTGCAGCTTTCCCAATTCCATCGGCCATCTGCACGCCAGCACATACCGGGCCAGGAACGGCGGACAAAGATCCTCGCGGAAGATCCGGTACTCGTAGGTCTTTGCAGTCGCCGAGTGCCGGGCATGGAACTCGGGTGCCGCCGTTTCCGCCCTCAGAACCCGAATCGCCGCAGGCAAAGTGCGGTTGAGCGCGCGGCACAGGTTCTCAGCGGGAATCGGAGCGCGCAGGTTGAAGCTTGCCACCTGGCCCAGCGCATGGACGCCGGCATCGGTGCGCCCGGAGCCCTGCGGCAGCGGCTCCTCGCCAGTCACCCGGCGGAGCGCCGCCTGCAGCTCGCCCTGGACCGTCACCTCGCCGGGCTGCACCTGCCAGCCGCTGAAGTCAGAGCCGTCATAGGCCAGTGTGACCTTCCAATTCTGCGGTTCTATTCCGGTTTCTACAATTTCTGTCATCTGTTTGCGTTTGCATTACAGGGTACCCGATGCTGCAGGCCACTGAAACCGATAGCGCCGGTGAGATATACTCAGGTTTCTGCAATGTGAGGCATTTAGCCATTGCAGAAGCAGTGCCCTTGGCGCAGGGAACCTGAGAGCTGAACAAAGCGTAGTACATAGGCAAGCAAGCTGGTTAACCGCAAGCCAAGGCTGCACCAGGACTGCCACTAATTTGCGTCCGGAGAGGCTCTCCAGGCGTCTCTTAGAATGGAACCCCATTTGCCTCAACGATTGGCGGAGAGAAATTATGTATTTGCACCAGACTCGTGTGCATGGCGGAGAGAATCCGACCGGCCGGAAGACTCGCAATCAATCAGATAATCAACGGACACCCACCCGGCAGGCAGGAGCAAAACTTCGCGCCATAGCGGCAGTCACATTGACCATGGCGGCCTGCATCCCCCAGGGTCTTGTGGCGCAGACTCCGGCAGGATACTCGGGGCCTGAGAAGCAGGCGTCCCAGCTTCCCGTAGCGCCTGCGCCGATGGCAACGGAACCGTTCGACCTGAATCGGTCAATGCGCGATTTTTCTAAACCATACGCGCGATTCTTCGGCAATCCTATTAAGGAATTCCTGCCAACCACAGTTGCAAAGGCGAGTTTTGAGAATTCGGTCCGCCTCAACGACATGGTGAGGGACGGGAAGATCTATCTGAGCCTTTCCGATGCGATTGCGCTGGCGCTTGAGAACAATTACGACCTTGCCATTGCCCGGTACGACCTGAGCATTGCGGATACCGATATTCTGCGCACTAAGACGGGCCAAGGCCCCCTGGGTGTGCCGTCGGGCCTGGTCACAAACACTCTGGGCGGATCTGCTTCCATCCTGAGCACCGGCGGCGGTCCGGGTGGAACGACAGGCGGCGCGGGCGGCGCGGGTTCCGGTACGGCTGGTTTGTCACTCACCACGGGCGGTGCGGGACCAGCCCCGGAGAGTCTTGAACCGACTCTCACATCAACTGTTTCGTTCGACCGCGACCATGCCCCAGCCATCAGCTTCTTCCAGACCGGCACCAGTTCGACCAACGATTACAACTTCGCTCTTGCCCAGGGATTCGTAACCGGCACCAACCTCCAAGTAGCTTTCAACAACACTTACGCCACCACGAGCAACTCTGTCTCGCAGTACAGCCCTGAACTTAATTCGACATTCAAAGCCACTGTTACCCAGCATTTGCTGCAGGGTGCGGGCATCTGGGTGAACAAGCGCTATATTTACCAGGCGCTGAATGACCGGCGCATTGCAGATTCCACGTTCCGCCAGCAGATTCTGTACACCGTAAACCAGGTGGAATCCATCTACTGGGGCCTGGTGCAGGCCTACGAGGATCTGCAAGCCAAAGAACGCGAGTTGGATCAGAGCACCCAGCTTTTGAGCGACAACCGCAAGCAACTGGAGATCGGCACCATGGCCCCGCTCGATGTAGTCAATGCCGAGTCGACCGTGGCCACCGACAGGCAGTCGCTGATTGCCGCGCAAAGCTCGCTCAACTACCAGCAGCAGATCATCAAACAGGCCATCGCCCGAAATCTGAACGATCCAAAGCTTTCGGCTGCGCCGGTGATTCCCACCGACCGGGTGAGCCTGGAAGTCATTCCC
>CAYZVG010000103.1:0-9076 GCA_964481595.1 uncultured Occallatibacter sp.
GGTGCGGTGCTTGTTCACGCCGTCGTAGTTGCAGGTGATGACGCCTGCGCCAATGTTGGAGCCCGCGCCCACCTCGGCGTCGCCAAGATAGCTAAGGTGGTTGGCCTTGGCGCCTTTGCCGAGCTTGGTCTTCTTGGTCTCAACAAAGTTGCCGACATGGGCGTCTTGGCCGATCTCGCTGCCGGGGCGCAGGTGCGCGAATGGGCCGATCTTTGCGCCGTCTTCAACCGTGCTGTCAGTCAAAATGCAGCTTTGGCGCACCAGCACATTGTTGCCCACCGTGCAGTTCTCAATCACGCTAAAGGAGCGGATAAGGCAGCCCGCGCCGATGCGCGTTTTGCCCAGCAACTGCACAAACGGCTCAAGCACCGTGCCAGAGGCAACCTCAACCCCGGGGTCGATTACAGAGGTCTCAGGCCGGTAAATTGTTACGCCGGCCTCCATCAGCCGCGCTGCCGCTTCGTTCTTCAGCCGTGCGTCTTCCGCAACCAGTTCCGCGATTGTCTTCACCGTCGTTCATCTCCCGTGCTCTTAACGCTCGTGATTGTTGTGCCCATGTCTCAAGGTCCATGGCCGTTTGATTTCGTTCCTCGATGTTTGTGCTTTCCCACCCATTCGTTAGAAGAAAGCGAATGGATGGGGCACGGGCAGCGGCGCGCCTACTTTGTTGCGCCTGGCCGCGAGGGCATGGGAATCGTAATGTCCACCGGGTGCACTGCACCCATCTTCAAATCATCAAGCCCCGGCTTGATCTCGGACCCGTTGCCCACCACCAGAATCGCCAGCTTTTCGGGATGAATGTACTTCTTTGCCGCGGCGGTTACATCGGCCAGCGTCACCTTTTCAAGAGCCGCATGGTAGGTCTCAAGATAATCGGCGGGATAGCCATAGAACTCCAGCTTCTCGCGCTCGTCGAGCACCTTGCCTTTGGTGTCGTAGCGGAACAGGAAGGAGTTGAGGATATTGTCCTTGGCCCGCTTCAATTCATCTTCAGTAATGGGTTTGGTATTCAGCCCGTCAATCTCCGCCATTGTTGCCTTGGTTGCATCCACCGTGCTCGCGCTCTTGGTCAGCACTTCTGCGCGGAACGTTCCTTGATGATCGTACGGCGCTCCGAATCCGCCGCCAACCGCATAGGCAAGCCCAAGCTCGGTGCGCACCTTTTGGAAGAGCCTGCTGCCGAATCCACCGCCCAGAATCTCGTCGAGCACCGCGAGCGTGGGCACGTCGGGATTGTGCCGGTCGGTTCCCAGGCCAACAATCTCAACATTCGACTGGTTCACATCGTTTTTGTCGATGAAGTACACGCCCGGCGTGGGTCCGGAAAACTCATCGTGGCGCGGCGCAGCGGCCTCAACCTGCGGCAGCCCTTCAAACGCGGCCCGCACCTTGGCCTCCATCGCCACCGGATCGAAGTCGCCGCTGATGCCCACAATCAGCTTGCCCTTCAGTGAGCGATCGTGCCACGCCTCAAGGTCGGCCAGCGTAACCTTGCCGATGGTGGCCAGCTCCGGCTGCCGCGTGTACGGGCTGTTCGCACCATAGATCAGCTTTTCGGCTTCGCGTCCAGCAATTCCAGCTTCGTCGTCGTTGCGGCGAACAATTCCCGCCGCCTCCTGCTGTTGCGCGAGCTGCAATTTCTCCGCGCTGAACTTGGGATGGAACAAGAGATCCATTGCCAGATCGAAGACCTGATCCGCATCGCCCTTCAGCGAATCCCATGAAACGGCCGTGGAGTCGATGTCGCCGCCGGTCTCAATGTGCGCCGCGCGCGCTTCAAGAAAATCGTCCATCGCGTCGCCGTCCATCTTCGCCGTGCCGCTGGTGCGCCACGCCTGGCCATACAGGTCGATCAGGCCGGCCTTCGAAGTATCCGCATCGCGCTCGCCGCCGGGAATCAGCACCGAACCGCTGATGAACGGCAGCTCGTGATCCTCCTGCAAGAACACGACGATTCCGTTTTTCAGCTCGATGCGCTTGGGCTGCTGCGGATTAAACGCGTGCAGCTTGGGAATGGGGATATGCTCCCAGGGCTTGCTCTGTTGCGCGCACAGCAGGGCCGGCGTCGCCAGTGATGAGAGAAGTGCGCCTGCAAGCAACGATGCAGCGGAGAACCGGTTGAGCTTCTTCATTGCGCGCCTCCGTCATTCTTTGCTGCTGTTGCAGGTGCTTCCGTGTCGATCTCCGCGCTGGTGCGGTTCGACGCCACAAACACCTGGTTGGCCACCCGACGGATATCGGCCTTGGTCACCTTGTCCACCGCGTCCAATTGCAGAAACAGCTCCCGCCAATCGCCAAAGCGCGTCTGGTATTCGGCCAGAGCATTGGCCAAGCCCTGGTTGTCGGCCAGTCCGCGCAGCAGGTCGGCGCGCGCCCGCGTCTTGAACATTGCCAACTCCGCGTCAGTCACGTCTGCGGTCTTCAGCTTGTCAATCTCTTTGTGAATTGCGTCGCGCATCTCGGCCGGCGTATGCCCTGGCAGCGGCACCGCATAAAACGCAAACAGGCTGGGATACTTGTCGCCGGGGTAAGGGCTGAATCCCTCGGCCTCGGCTGCAATCTGCTGCTGCTCCACCAGGCTGCGGTACATGCGCGAGACGCGCCCGTTCGACATGATGTCCTGGATCGCGTCGTACACCGCATCGTCAGGGTCGCGATAGCTCGGCCGGTGGTAGCCCTCGATGTAAAAAGGCTGCGTCTGCTCGCGAATCACCACGGACTTCTCGGCAAACTGCTTCGGTTCTACCGTCGTCATGTCTTCCGGCTTGGGCCCGCCGGGAACCTTGCTGAAATATTTCTCAAGCATCGGCATCGCCGTCTTTGCGTCCACGTCGCCCACCACAGACACCACAATGTCGCCGCCCACGTAATACTTCTTGTGGAAGGCCAGGGCCTCGGTGGCCGTTATCTGGCTCACTTCGCTCGGCCAGCCAATGCTGCTGCGCCCGTAGTTGTGCGCCACGTATGCCGTGGCCAGAAACTGCTCTGTCAGCCGTCCCACGGGATCGGAATCGGTCCTCATGCGGCGCTCTTCAATCACCACGTCGCGCTCCTTGTAGAACTCGCGCGCAACCGTGTCCGCAAGCCGGCTGCTTTCAAGCCATGCCCAAAGCTCCAGGCGATTCTCCGGCATCGACCAGTAAAACTGTGTGGAATCCAAACCCGTTTCGGCGTTCAGGCCGTTCGCGCCGTTGGCGTCGGCCACCTCAGTGAACTGGTTGGGGATGACGTATTTGTGCGCCTCAGCCTGCGCGTCGACAAATGCCTTGTGCAACTCTTCGAGCTTCTTCGGATCGCGGCCTACAGGCTTCAGATACTCGGCCTCGTAGGCGTTGTTGGCCTGTTCCACTTTTTCGAGCGCAACTTTTTCCGCCGCGTAGTCCGTGGTGCCAATCTCGCTCGTTCCTTTAAATGCCAGGTGCTCAAACATGTGCGCCAGGCCGCTCTCGCCGCTCGGATCGTTCACATCGCCGGCATCCACAAACGTGGTGTAGCTAAAGACCGGAGCCTCGGGCCGCTCGCAAATAATGAGGGTGAGCCCGTTGGGCAGAACTTTGGTCGTGATCTTCTGCTCAAAGCTCTTCAGATCCTGCGCACGTGCCGCCGTCAGCGCTGTTGCCGCCAGCAACATCAGCGAAAAACTCTTCCAAAACCAGAGAGAAGCTCTGTTGTGCATCGGGTCTCCTTGAGTTGCCACGGGAAAATGAGGCCGCATCCTCTTCAAACCTATTGCCCCTGGCCAAGATGGGTCAAACCGTCTGTCGGCGGCAGGCGCACACATCGCTGTTGCCAGTTTCGCCATTGCCGCTCATTGAACGCGCCTGCGCAGCCATGCACAAACACTTTCGCCAACCCCGAGGAAATGCAATATTCTTGCCAGTGAGCCAATGAGCCGATTCGTCCCCATCCTACGGAAAACAATCTTGCGGGCCTTTGATCACGACGTGATCAATACCGCGAAGGCGGCGGCGTACTCAGGAATGCTCATGATCTTTCCCGCGCTGCTGGTGCTCACCACTCTGTTTGCCCAGTTGCAGGAGGGTACCCGGCTCGAGGGCGCGATTCACTCGGTTTTTGAGCAGTTTTTACCCTCCGACACCATGGACCTGGTGCAGTCCGACGTGCTTACCCGCCGCCTGCACTCAAGCCAGCTCATCTTCTCGGCGACTTTCTTGAGCCTCTTCGCCAGCCTGGGCATGATTCTCTCGCTCATGGAGGGGTTTCGCCGCGCCTACAAGCTGCCTTCCGGCGCGTGGGGTTTCACCGCGCGCAGACTGCGTGCGTTGCTGCTGATTCCGATCGTGCTGGTTCCGCTTTCGGTGGCCACCACGGTCATCATCTTTGGCCACCAGATTGAAATGTGGATGATTGACAATGCCGGCCACGAGATGCGCCACATCGTTCTGTTCTTCTGGCGTATGGTGCGCTGGTCCATCTCACTGCTCACCAGCACCACCGTGCTGGCCGCGCTTTACCATTTCGGGACAAAAAGAACCGAGCATTGGTTGCGCGTGGTGCCAGGCGCAGTCACCGGAACCCTCCTCTGGTTTCCTGCCACGCTCGCCTTTGGCTGGTACGTTACGCGCATCGCAGACTACTCCATGTTCTATGGATCTTTCGGCGCAGGCATCGCCACACTGGTCTGGCTCTACATCACCGCATTCAGCGTATTGATTGGCGCGGAGTTGAATGGCGTGCTCTACTCCGGCCGCCGCGAGCAAACGGCAGCGAAGTTGGTCGAGCGCGAAGTCGAAACCGCATCCTTTCGCCCTTGACGCCCTGAGTCCAAGATTCCCATCAAAACATTGGCTGTCATTCTGGGCGAAAGGAGCCCCGAACGCTTTTCATTTCGGGGGTGGTGAGTGAAGAATCTGCGGTTGTTCTTCGGCGAACTTCAGGCTCGCCCCCCTTGCGCCTGTTGTTCACTCTGAGCCTGCCGATCATTCTTAACAGGCGCGCAACAGACAGTGAAATCAAGAGAAGTTCACAATCGCTCCAGCGCGCATCCGAGGGAAGCAGAACTGCCCCATGTAGAATAGGGGTAGACGTTCCCCACAACTTTTTCTATTCGTCTCACGCCGTTATTGCCCGATTGAAAAATCTATTTCCTGGAGACATAGTTATGTCGATCGCTGATGCCAGCCTTAGTGAAGCTCCCGCTCAACGCCGCGCAAAGATTGTTGCCACGCTCGGTCCCGCTTCCAATACCGAAGTGGTGGTTCGCGACCTGGTCCGCGCGGGCGTGGATGTAATTCGCCTGAACTTCTCTCACGGCAGTCACGAACGCAAGCAGGCGGTGATCAAGCTGATCCGCAAGGTGAGCCGCGACGAGCGCAAGCCGCTCTGCATCATGGGCGATCTGCAGGGTCCCAAGATCCGCACGGCGGAGTTGAAGGACCATCAGCCCGTCTTGCTCAAGGCCGGCGGCCGCATCACCATCACCGCGCGCGAGGTTCCCGGAACCGCCTCGCTGGTGGGCACTACCTTTAAGACGCTTGCGGAAAACGTGGAGCAGGGCTCGCACATTCTGCTCTCCGATGGCCTGATAGAACTGCGTGTGCACGAGGTTAGCGGGAGCGACGTTCTCTGCGACATTGTGAATGGCGGCATGCTGGGCGAGCACAAGGGCATCAATCTTCCCGGCATTCCTGTGCGTACTCCTTCGCTGACCGACAAGGATGCCGAAGACCTTGAGTTCGCGCTGAAAAACGGAGTGGATGCTATCGCCGTTTCCTTCGTCCGCACCGCGGAAGATGTGCGCATGGTCCGCAATCGCGTCTCCGCTCTAGGCTTTGATACATGGATCATCGCCAAGCTTGAAAAGCCGCAGGCCATTGAACATCTCGACAGCATTCTGCAGGTCTCGGACGGCATCATGGTGGCCCGCGGCGACCTGGGCGTTGAAGTTCCGCCGGAGATGGTGCCCGCCATTCAAAAGCACATCATCCGCCGCGCCGCCGAGTACTCCAAGCCGGTAATCACGGCCACGCAAATGCTCGAGTCGATGATCGAGAATCCGCGCCCCACGCGGGCTGAAGTCTCCGACGTTGCCAACGCCGTCTACGACGGCACCGACGCCGTGATGCTCTCCGGCGAATCGGCCGTGGGCAAGTATCCGGTGGAGGCTGTTGCCATGATGGCCCGCATTGTCTCAGAGGCCGAGCGCGACATCCGGGAGCAGAACCTGTGGGAACCGCGCATGCGCCAGGCGCACCTGTCCATCGCCGAAACCATCTGCGAGGCTACGGCGCACGCGGCCGACGATCTCGACCTGCGCGGCGTGGCTCTGTTCACTGAATCGGGCCAGACCGCGCGCCAGCTCTCCAAGTACCACCCGTCGGCGCCCATCTTCGCGCTCAGCCCCATTGAGGTGACCATCAACCGGCTCAACCTGCTGTGGGGCACCACGCCCGTACGCTGTCCTAAGATCAACAGCACCGAGGCGCTGGTGGAGTGCGCCGAAAACCTGCTGGAGCAGAACGAATTCGTTCGGCCTCGCGAGGTGATTGCCATCGTGGCCGGAACCCGCACCAAGTCGGGCTCAACCAACTTTATGCGCCTGCACGTGATGGGCGAGCAGAGCCTTGAAGGCGTCCGCTTCCACATCACGCGCGATCAGGAAGCCGCCCTGCAGGAAACCGCGGAAGTCAAAAAGCCCGCGCGCAAGCCGCGCACCTTCAAGCGCTACCCGACGCCCAACCCGTCCAAGATCTCGAATCCGTAATGGACGCACCAGAAATTGGCGCAACAAAAATGCCGCTCTCGATCGAGAGCGGCATTTTTACGATAGGTGCTGAATTATCAGTTTGGTTTCGGTACTCCTTCACAAGGAATGCGAGCTGCCCCAGCGTTTCACTGGATCGTTACCGTCTCTCGCAGAGCATCGGCGGGCGCCCCGCGCAGACCGTCTTCGCGGCGGTCTTCCAAAATCAGTTGGATGGCCTCTCCCAGGCTCTCACGGCATTCTTCAACCGTATGTCCCTGTCCGTTGGCACCGGGGATTTCCGGCGACCAACCCACAAACCAGTCACCGTCGCGCTCGATCACTGCCGTGAATTCGTTTCGCATGGAACGAGTATAGAGCGAAAACGCTGTGCCACTCTTGTGAAAACCGCGCGAGGCCGCAGGGCCTTACAAGTTGGCGACGAGCTGATATTCCTGCGCGACGGACTCCACAACTTTCTTCCGACCGTGACCGGGATTCGATTGATAGCTGGTGCGCAGCAATCCGGCTCTTTCAAGCAGCAATACGTCCCGGCTCACGGCGCGCACATCGCGCTTCAAGGTCGCCGCCAGCGCGGAGAGATGTTGCGATCCACCTTTGACCCGGCGCAACAGACGCACCCTTTCCGAAGTGAGTACATCGAGCAGGTCTTCGGGATCTTCAAAAGTAATGGTGATTCCAGAAGGTAGAGTTTCGCCCTTGTCCAGTTTTTTCGCGCGCTCTTGCAGACGGTTGAAAAAGTCTTTCGTGCTGCCAGCGCGAAGGGTAACCTTAGTCTTGCTCATCTTCAATCCTCCAGAGTGCGTGTACTTCATTCATGAACCGCCTCGATAGGGCTGCATATGTGGTGAAGTTCACGGCCTCAACGCGTCCCATGAAATGCCGATGGTGGTAGCCGTGGCTGTTGTCGAAGCCCAGAACTCTGCCGTGGTCCACATGGCAACGTTTCAGGTTGATGTAGGCCAGGTTATAAGCGATAACTCGGCCATCCTCGAACCAGACCTCCTCTTTCAGCACCGCTCCCTTGCGCTTGCCTTTAAGAGGGTTGATCTCCACCGACACGGTCTTGACCGGGCGCTTCTTCCTGCTCACAAAAACAAGCATAGCACAGAAAGGATATATAACATCCTCCCTGCTATCTTCTCCAAATTGGCTTGACTGGTGTCTAAAGAAAAAGGCCTGGCGCTTTGCTGATGCGCCAGGCCGATCCACGCGGGCCTCGTTTTGATTACTTCGCCGCAAGTTGCCGCAGCACATACAGCAGAATGCCGCCGTGCTCGTAGTACTCAATCTCCTGCGGCGTATCGATCCTGACTACTGCCTTGAACTCCTTCACGGTTCCATCTGCTGCTGCTGCCTTCACGGCGATGGTGCGGCCGTTGGCGAGCTTGTCTTTCAGCAGTCCGGTCAGTCCGGGGAAAGAATAAACCTCTTCACCCGTCAGGCCCAGCGACTCCACATTCTGTCCGGCTTCAAACTGCAGCGGCAAAATGCCCATGCCTACCAGATTCGAGCGGTGAATGCGCTCAAAGCTTTCGGCAATCACTGCGCGCACGCCCAGCAGCTTGGGTCCTTTCGCGGCCCAGTCGCGCGAGGAACCGGAACCGTACTCCTTGCCCGCCAGAATCACCAGCGGCACTCCACGCTCGGCGTACTTCACGCTGGCGTCGAAGATGGACATCTGCTCGCCCTCGGGCAACAGGCGCGTAACGCCGCCTTCGGTGCCCGGAGCCAGCTTGTTGCGCAACCGCACGTTGGCAAACGTTCCACGCACCATCACCTCATGGTTGCCGCGCCGCGAGCCATAGCTGTTAAAGTCCGCCGCCTTCACGCCGTGCTCGGCAAGATACTTGCCCGCCGGTCCGCTGGCCTTGATGTTGCCCGCCGGCGAAATGTGATCCGTGGTCACCGAGTCGCCCAGCACCGCCAGCACACGCGCGCCCGCGATATCCCCAATAGGCGCGGGAGTATTGGTCATGCCGTCGAAGTACGGCGCTTTGCGAATGTAAGTCGAGTCCGGCTCCCACGCGTACACGTCGCCGGTGGGGAAGCTCAACCCCTGCCAGCTCGCGTCGCCCTCGGCCACCGTTGCGTACTCTTTGCGGTAGCTCTCGCTGGTCACGCCTTTCTCAATCGCTTCGGCCACCTCTGCCTGTGTCGGCCAAATGTCTTTGAGATAAACCGGCTTGCCTTGTTCGTCGTTGCCCAGCGGATCGCTGTCGAAGTTGTGTCCGATCTTGCCGGCCAGCGCATACGCCACCACCAGCGGCGGGCTCATCAGATAGTTGGCGCGCACGTCCACATTCACGCGGCCCTCAAAGTTGCGGTTGCCGCTGAGCACGCTCACGGCCA
>CAYZVG010000104.1:0-9059 GCA_964481595.1 uncultured Occallatibacter sp.
GCGAATTGTGCCTGCGATCTTCATAGTCCTTCCATGATAGCAAGAAGATGCGGCAATCCTTCTATGAGAAAGGACTGCCGCGATTGTTCTCCGGCTCCAGTGCGCCGTGCCTCTACCTGCGCCATGAGGCCATTGTCCAGGGCCTCATTTGATCAGCGGAGGAGCGTCGTTCCGCCCGATCCGCCTTAGCGATCGATCGTGAATCCGGCACGGCGATTCTGCTGCCAGCACGCCTCGCTGGATTCTGAGCAGAAGGGCTTTTCCTTGCCGTAGCTGATCACGCGAATCCGGCTTGCCGCAACGCCGGCCGTGACCAGCGCGTTCTTGGTTGAATCGGCGCGGCGCTGGCCAAGCGCCAGGTTGTATTCGTCGGAACCGCGCTCGTCGCAGTAGCCGCCGATCACGACCTTGACGTCAGGGTGGCTGACCATATAGCTCGCGTTCTTCGAGAGCGTGGCTTCGGCATCGGTGCGGATGGCGTCGGTGTCGTAGTCAAAGAAGATGTCCTGCACATTGGCCTTGAACTCTTCTTCGGCGCTCATGGTATTTGTGGGCACCACCACTGCCGGCGGGGGATTGACGGTGACGCTTGCCGTGGCTTCAGCCGTGCCGGTATCGCTGCGCGCCACCAGGTGATAGGTGGTTGACGAGGTGGGTGTCACGGTCTTCACACCCGTTGTCGGCACCTGGCCAATGCCGTCAATCGACACTGAAGTAGCATCGGTTGTGCGCCAGCTCAACTGCACCTGGTCGCCCGCCGAAATTACCGTGGGCGTGGCGTTTAACTGCGCGGTGGGAGCGGGCGCGGCAGCCACCGGTGGCGCGGACTCAGCAGGAGGTAGCGGCAGCGGCTGCTTCTTTTTGCAGCCGGCAACCAAGACCAGAGCAAAAAGCAGAAACACGGGCAAAAGTATCCGATACGATGTCTTCAATTCTTGAGCTCCTTCCCAAACTTCTTTGTGTCGACAACCCGGCGCTCCGACTTGAGGGCGCCTCAAAAAATCGCTATTGAAAACCTGACTGCGCGCTGCGGGAACATTTCAGAGGTGCGGCATCCGCGGCCCTTCATCACAACCCATCGGCAGCTACGTCAGTGGGCTTTCATCCCGGTTCGATCATAATCCAGCTATTTCAACAGGCCTCAAAATCAATTCCCAACTCGGAACACCGCGCACCATCGAGGTCATCATTTTTCAGCTTACTTCCAGCTCCAGTTAGGCATCGAGTTGTCGCCTGCCGTAGTGAGCTGCTGCTGGTGCGTTCCATCCGCCAGCATGGTCCAGATTTGCGTGCGATGGCCGACGCTTCTTTGAAACACAATGTGGCGCGTATCCGGCGCCCATGAAGGAAAGTCGTTGCTACCCGACTCATGCGTAACCTGCAGCCAGTGCATGGTGGCGATTTCAAAAACGTAGATGTCCTGGCCACCCGGATCGCCGGGTCCATATTTGCGATTCCAGCTGAAGGCCAGCAACGCGCCATTGGGCGCCCATGAGGGTGAGACTGCATAACCGCTGTCGGTCATGCGCTGCACATTTGAGCCGTCCTGGTCCATGGTGTAGATCTGCGGTTCGCTGGTGCGGCCGCCCACAAAGGCGATCTGCGCGTTGGTGCGCGGATTCCAGGCCGGCGCAACGTTTGGTCCCCTCAGTGTCGTCACCTGGTGCGTGTTGCCTCCGCTCGCGTCTCCCATCCAAATCTCGGAGTCCCCTGAGCGCGAGGATGAGAACGCAAGCCTGACACCGTCCGAGGACCAGGCCGGAGAAAGATTGCTGCCTCCCGCCGATCCACCAGGAAAATTCACCATGCGGCCCAACTCCAATGAATACATTCGAATCGACCACCCATTGCGATCAAGCGTTGAAAACGCAATACGCGAGTTATCAGGTGAGATGCGCGGAGAGAGCGAAATGGTGCCTAAATGTGTGATCTGGTGCTGGTTTTGTCCGTCGTAGTCCATTACCCAAATCTCTTTTGAGCCGGTGCGGTTGCTCACAAAATAGATTTTGGTTCCGGCAATGCCGTTGATGCCGCCGCCCAGACGCGCAATGATGGCGTCGGCAAACTGGTGGGCAATGGAGCGAGCCGAGTCTGGCGTAGCCGTGCCGTTGTATTGCTTGCCAAGTACCTGCGGTGAGGTCGTGTTGCTGGTGTCAAAGAGCCATCCGTACACGGCAAGCTTTCCGTTTTCCGCGGAGAGCGAGCCAAACGCCACCATGGCCGCGCTTGACGGCGGCGCAGACCACTGGCTCAGAACGAGCTCTTGCGGCGATCCGGGCGTGGCCTGCGGAGCCATGCTCTTTGAAACCAGATCGAAGATTCCCGCGCTGCCCAGATCGCTGAAAAGCGTCGAGTCGAAGACCGCTTTCAACGCCGGTCCCTGCGGATCGCCGCCAGCTGGCTTAAAATCAGCCGCCGCAATCCGGATGCTTGGGTTGCTCAAGTTGGTGCCGATATGCACCCAGTCCTGCGCGGTTGCTTTGTGCATGGGGCCACAAGCCGCACAGAGCAGAAAGAGGGGAAAAAGCCGCTCAAATTTCTTCATGCGATTGAAATCCTTCCTGATGGTAGCCTTCGGGTTCGACGATAAGTGACCGGACCCGATAAAAACTCTTCGCGAACGCGCCGGGCACGGCGGGGAGACGGCGAACTTCGAGAAACGTCAGTACTCACAGTAGTAAGAAACCATAAGCGCGTTTTGGTTGTACTGTGCGGGCAGCCCGCCAAAACTGTCGATGCGCTGCACCGCTCGTTCGCACGATATATCCAGCGTAGGGCTTCCGCTGGAGCGGTCAAGGCGAATATTGCTCGGACTGCCGTCTTTATGAATGGTAAAGATCAGGTAAACACGCGCGCCTTTGGGAGTGCGCGGGTCGACCTCCTGCTTGTACCAGCTATTCGCCATTTTGATGTTGATCTGATTCACGTACCAGCCGAACATGCTGGCGAAATCGCTATCGCCCACTGCGGTTGGTCCGCTTCCGGAACCTTTGGGCTGTGTGGCGCGCTGAATCGAAGTCCCCGTCTGCTCGCCATAGCTGGCGCGATTGTCGGCCTGCGGCGTGGGCTGGTGCGGCTGCGTCTTGGGGGTGTTGTCCTGCTGAGGCTTCACCTGCTTGCCAGAGATGGGAATCGCTTTTTCATCCACCTTGTGTTGTTCTTTGGGACTGGGCGGCGCAGGCGCTTTGCTTGGCTTCTCGGTGGTGAGCACGTTTTTGTTGAGCGGTTGGTTGTTGGGCAGGGGAAGCGCGCTGCTGACCAGGTTCACTTGCATGGAGCCGCCGGGGCCCTGGTTTCCCCAGATGTTGTGGTGGAACAAGCCGCCGACGAAGCCATAGAACAGCGCCAGCGCGATGATAGTCCCATGCAGCACAAGCGAACCCGCTGCCGGCGCCGCAAAGGGCTCCGGGGCAAGCTCCTGCTCAAGATGCTGCCCGCGCACGTTTTCGCTGCTCATGCTTTCGACCGGCCTGCTCCTGCCCCATGTTGATTGGGACGGTACTCAACAACTGCTTTGTGAACGCTAGTAGTTACGATGCCGAATTCCGGCCTCACGCTAAACGCTCAAGTTCCGTTGTCAATTACTCGCAATGGGCGCAGCTTTGGTATCCAGCGGCTGCGTCACAATTGAAACGTTGGTGATGCCTGCCTGCTTCACCGCGTCCATCACGCTGGCAAACGCGCCGAACGGCACAGTCTGGTCGGCGCGAAGATAAATCACCTCGCGATCGGGATTGGCGCCTGCCTGTTGCAGTTTTGCAGCCAGATCGTGAATGTTGATCGGCTGGTCGCCAAGAAAAACACGCTGATCGTGATCGATCGTCACCACCGTCCGCTGCTCGGTGATCTCCTTGACTGTGCGCGTCTTGGGAACGTTCACCTCAATGCCCGACTGCAGCACTGGCGCGGTGATCATAAAAATCACCAGCAGCACCAGAACCACGTCGACCAGCGGCGTGATATTGATGTCGGCAAGCGAGGTTTGCGTTCGGCCGTTGTTACTTGTAAACGCCACGTTCGGCCTCCCGCGGCACTTCTGCCGGGCGCGTTGCCGCGGCTGGCCGCACAGGAATCTCCTCGAGCGAGTTCAGCAGTTCGCGGCAAAAGTCGTCGGTAGCCGAGGCAAAAATCCGGATGCGCGCCGTGAGCTGGTTATAGGCCACCAGAGCCGGCACGGCCACAAACAATCCAGCCGCTGTTGTAATGAGGGCTTCGGAGATGCCGGGCGCAACCGCGCGCAGGGTTCCCGATCCAGCGGTGCCCAGCCCGCGAAACGCATCCACTACGCCCATCACGGTTCCGAACAGCCCAACAAAGGGGCTGGTTGACGCTATGGTCGCCAGCCAGGTCATGCGCCGCTCCAGGGTGCCGACTGCCTCGCTGGATGCGGTAAGTGCGGTGCGCTCCAGCGCCGTTGTGTTGCGCGGCGGGCCAGATCCGCCCGTCTGCCGCTTGTAGACGTCGTACACATCCTCGAACACCTGGGCAAGCGGGCTGGCAGAGCACTCGGTGGCCACCGCGGCCATCTCCTGCAGCCGCGAGGCCTTGCGGAACGCGCGTACAAAACGGCGGCTCTGTTTGGTTGCACTCCTGAAGGCGGCTATCTTTCCAAAGATCACAGTCCAGGAATAAAGGCTGGCCAGAAGCAAGAGCACCAGCACGCCAATGGCAATGCCCCCGATATTTCCGAGCAGATCGGTAAGCGCGCTCACGCCGGTATTTCCCTGGAGCGCCTGGGGAGCGGCGCCAGTGTCAGACTGCAAAAAGAAGATAAACCCAGCAAGTAGAATCGGCATTGTACCTCACATTCACGGTATCAGACCTCATAGCCCTATCCAAGTTACAGCTCTGGTCCCTCCCGCGCGGCACTGCTCTCTGTCTGCTCCGCGAGCCGAGCCATTCATGCTATGCTGCGCTCGGATTAGGTGCTGTTTCTTCGATGCTTTACCCTGGTGGGTCGGACTCTTATGCTTGTCGAATTACGCGCTGAAAACTACGCCGTTATCGATCACGCCATTGCCGTAATTGGCCCGGGATTGAACCTGCTGACCGGCGAAACCGGCGCGGGCAAATCCATACTGGTAGACGCGCTGGCGCTACTAATGGGAGGCAAGGCGTCAGCGGAGGTTGTGCGCCACGGCGCGGACAAGGCCGTGGTCTCCTGCGTCTTTGAGTCGACGCCCGGAGCTGAAGCCATTCTTGAAGAAAACGGCATCGATGCAGAAGGCACTGAGATTATCTTGCGCCGCGAGGTTCTCTCCACCGGCAAGGGTCGCGTATTTGTCAATAACCAGCCCGCGACTGTGACCGTGCTCAAGCAGCTTGCGCCGGAGCTGGCGCTGGTGCACGCGCAGGCTGAGACGCTCTCAAGCTTCGATCAGGCGCAGCAGCGGCTGCTTCTAGACCGCTTTGCCAGCCTAGGCAGCGACGCCGTGGCCGAGGCCTACGCCCAATGGCACGCCGCGCAAAGCAAGCTCAACGACCTGCTGCAGGGCGAACAGGACCGGCTGCACATGGTCGACCTGTGGACCTACCAGCGCAAAGAGATCGAGGCGGCGCGGCTGGTTGCCGGCGAAGACGAGAAGCTGGAAACAGAAAAGCGCGTGCTGGCCAATGCCGAGAAGCTTTACAGCGCCGCAACAGGCGCATTCGATCAGCTCTACGAAGGCGGTGCGTCCGCTGAAGTGGCTTTGCGCGCCGCGCTGCGCAACGTGGAAGAGCTGGCCCGCTATGACGGCCGGTTTACTGAGAGCGCGCAGCAGATTGCCAGCGTGCGCGCCACCGTGGGCGACGTGGCCGCTACGCTTCGCGATTACGCCGAGGGCATCAACGCCTCACCCGAGCGGCTGGCCGAGATTGAGGACCGTCTGGCGCTGCTCGATCGCTTGAAGCGCAAGTACGGGCACACGATTGCCGAGGTAGTCGCCTTTGGCGAAGACGTTGCGCGGCAACTGGCCGAAGTGGAAGACCGCGACGAGATTGTGAAACAGCTTCGCGCCGCCGTTGAAAAGGCCGCGGGCGAATACAAGAAGGTGGCCGGCGAGTTATCCACGTCGCGCAAAACGGCAGCCGTTAAGCTCGCAAAACTGACTGAGGCCGAGATCAATTCGCTGGCCATGAAGGCCAGGTTCGAGGTCGCCGTCCGCGCCAATATGCAGGAGTCGGCCTGGACCGCCACGGGCTGGGATGAAGTGGAGTGCCGCATCAGCACCAACCCCGGCGAGCCGCTCAAGCTGCTGACTGAAATTGCCTCAGGCGGCGAGCTTTCGCGGGTGATGCTGGCCCTTAAAGCAGCGGTTGAAGAAAATGCATCGAAGTCGAAGAAGAAAAACCCCACTCCGCGTACGCTGGTCTTCGACGAGATCGACATTGGCATCGGCGGCCGCGCGGCTGAAGCCGTGGGCCAAAAGCTGAAGGCACTGAGCCGCGGCCAACAGGTGTTGTGCGTTACCCACCTACCGCAGATTGCGGCCTTTGCCGACCAGCACCTGGCCGTGGAAAAACGCGAAGACCATGGCCGCACCAAGACGCAGATCCGCGTGCTCGACGACCGCGCCCGCACCTATGAAGTGGCCAGAATGGTCTCCGGCGCAAAGGTGACCGATACCAGCCTGCAGCACGCAGCGCAGATGATTGCGGCCAGCCGGTAACGTCCTCTTTCCGTGGCGATCAGAATGAATCTGCGATCCAACGCAGCTCTACAGTCCCAGTTCCAGTTTCGTTCTTGGGTCCAGCTCGTCCCGCAGGGCGTCGCCCAGAAAGTTGAACCCCAGCACTGCGCCGGCAACGGCAGCGGCAGGGAACAGCACCAGGTGCGGCGAGTCGAACAGGTGCGAACGCGCGTCGTTCAGCATTGACCCCCAGCTAGGCGCAGGCGCGGGAATGCCCAACCCAAGAAACGAGAGCGTTGCCTCGGCCAAAATCACTCCGGCCATGCCGATGGAGGCCTGCACCAGCACCGGCTGAACAATGTTGGGCAGAATGTGCCGGAAGAAGATGCGCATTCCGCTTGCGCCCAGCGCCCGGGCCGCGTCCACATACTCGCGGTCGCGCACGGCCAGCACCTGTGCGCGCACCAGCCGCGCATAGCCCGCCCATCCGCCAATGGCCAGGGCCAGCACCAGGTTGATGAAGCCGGGCCCGAGAAACGCCGCAAAGGCAATGGCCAGCAGAATGCCAGGCAGGGCGAGAAATGTATTCATCGCAAAAGTAGTCAGCGCCAAGTCGACCCAGCCGCCCAGGTAGCCGGCAAGCCCGCCCACGGCCAGTCCCAACGCCAGCGAAGCGGCAACCACGGTGACCGAGATGGCGAGCGAGAGCCGCGCGCCCCACAGCAAGCGCGACAACGTATCGCGGCCAAGCTCGTCTGTACCGGCCAGGTGCGCGGCCGAGGGCCCCTCGAGCCGGTGCAGCAGGTCAATGGCCGCCGGATTGTAGGGCGCCAGGTGCGGCGCGGCCAGTCCGCACAGCACAAACGCCGCCAGCAGCGCCACTCCCGCGGCAGCCAGCGGCTGGCGGCGAATGCGCTTGAGCAACGAATGAATCCAGGCTGTTGACTGCGATGACATCGGTAATCAAAAGAATAGCGCGACTCGCGCGCCCGGTTTGGTGTCTAACTAAATATGGGACCGTTCATGAAGCAGTTTTTTCTAATTTTGGCGCTCTGTGCGCCGTTGTTTGTCTTGCAGTCGAGCGCCAATGCGCAAACGTATGCTGAGGGAGCCAGCGTACAAACCGCCGCCGAGCAGTTGTTCGCGCTTGCCAACCAGGCGCGCGCGCAGACTGGCGCAGGCCGCCTGCGCTGGGACCCCGCACTGGCCGCGGCCGCTCTGAATCATTGCCAGCGCATGGCCGCCGAAGGACCCATCGCTCACCGCTACAATGGCGAGCTTGATCTTGCGCCGCGTGCAGGCCAGGCCGGTGCGCACTTTAGCCTGATTGAAGAGAATGTGGCCGTTGGCCCTTCGGCCAACGTCATCCACCATGAGTGGATGGAGTCGCCGGGCCATCGCACCAACCTGCTCAATCCCCAGGTGGACCGCGTGGGAGTGGCCGTGGTGGCCAGCCGGGGCGTGCTCTACGCCGTGGCCGATTACTCGCGGAGCGTGTCTGCCCTCAGCACTTCTGACATTGAGGCGCGCGTGGCCGCGATGATTCGCCCCACCGGCGTGTCAATCCAGAACGATCCGTCACTGGCGCGCGAAGCCTGCGCCACCAACCAGGGGATTCCGCGCTCCTCGGGACCCGAGCCGGGCTTTATCATGCGCTGGCAAGATTCAGATCTGGCGCAGTTGCCTCAGCCTCTTGCCGATCGTTTGGCCACGGGCAGGTATCACCGCGCCGCGGTGGGCAGTTGTCCCGCACAGGGAACTGAGGGCGCATTCACCGCATATCGCCTGGCGGTGCTGTTGTACTGACGGAGCATTGCGATTCGCATCGATTTAAGCGTGTACGGCGGATCCCGTGCGGCGTTCGAGAGGCGAGGGCACTCTCACCCAGGCCATGCCTGCCGCCGTCGCCGCCTGGATGCCCAGGTCGGTGTCTTCAAACACGAGGCACTCCCGTGGCGGAATGCCCAGGCGCTCGGCGCCCAGCAGAAACGCATCCGGCGCAGGTTTGCCGCGCTTGTAGTCTTCCGCGCCAACAATGGCATCGAACCTGTCGAGCAGGCCGATGGTGGTGAGCGAATTGATGACCGACTCGCGCGTACTGCCTGAGACCACAGCGAAAGGGAATTTGCCGTGCGCCAGCTCGATGTGCTCCAGCACCTCCGGCACAGCCTTCAACTGCGGCAGAAGCGCGTAGTAGAACGTCTCTTTGCGATCCGCGGTCAGCTCCACCGGCATGTGCAGGCCGTTCATCCGGTTCAGCTCGGTGATGATGTCCTTGGGAGGCTTGCCGCCCCACTCGTAGAACAGCTCCTCGTCAAACGGGCAGTTGTATTCTCCGAGCGCCTTCTTCCACGCAATGTAGTGCAAAGGCATTGAGTCGGCGACCGTGCCGTCGCAGTCGAACAGGTAGGCGCGGAAGTTGCCGGCAGGCAGTGTGAGCTTCATGCG
>CAYZVG010000105.1:0-9043 GCA_964481595.1 uncultured Occallatibacter sp.
CCCAGCGATGCAGACCAAGTATCAGCTCCGGCGACACCGGGACCCTACAGCGTGCAAAGGCCGTAGGGCAGTTTGGAGCGGTTCCGCAGCTCTGTCTTACACGTCTTACCCGCGTAAGACGCCAGTAAGCCAAAGTTACATCCTTCGTCAGACACTGTGAGGCACAAGTACTACGGTCCACTTTTTGTCTTACAAGGCTTTTTGGGGATCAAGCCGGAGTGCCGGCCTGCTGCGCTTCCCTCGCATCGAGCCACGCATCTAGAGTCACAAAACGGCGCGCACCTGAAAACCGCTCTGCCAGTAATCGGACTGCGGCCACTGACGGCCCTCGATCCGCAGTCGGTTCCAGGTGTCCGCCATCGTGCAGAACCATGTTCACGGCGGTTCCCCGCCGCCAAAGCCTCTCAGCCTTGGCTGCCAGCTTTGCCGCAATCCGTTCCGCCGACGGGTCGCCCCAGTCGCTGGTCATTGCGTTCCACAGTACCGGGGTCATTCCCAAAGAGCGGGCGATACGAAAAACCACAGGACGGCGCGCGCCAAAGGGCGGACGAAAAAGCAGCACCGGACTCCCTGAAATCTGCTCGATCGCGTCTTTGGTCTTTGTCAACTCCTCGCGCACCACCACCGCCGCGGTCAGCGCCAGATTGGGATGACTCCATGAATGATTCCCAATCAGGTGTCCTTCGGCCACCACGCGCCTCACAAGCTCGGGCTGAGCCTCGGCGCGGCTGCCGAGCATAAAAAACGTCGCCTTCAGCTCAAAATCCGCCAGAGCATCCAACAGCTTGGGCGTCCAGTCCGGGTTCGGTCCATCGTCAAAGGTGAGCGCGAACTCCTGCGGCCGCCTTGGCGCGATCATCGCCGCGCCGAAGATGCGCGATCCCGGCCACAGCGCCGCATACGCGCAGCCGCCCGCCGCCAGGCCCGCCGCGCCCGCCGCGCCAAGACCTGCACAAACTCCAGTTGCCAGAGGAGAAAGCATCTTACATATCAGTGTGCGGCGGCACACCCATCGTCTGCAATACTATGCGTCCCTTCCTGCAGTCTTGCCTTGGTCCCCGGCAGCGGGCGTATACTCAGCTTGTTCGGGCCGCATCCTGAGCTTCCGGAGCGGCACTGGAGTCAAAATGTCTCTCACGAATCCGTCTAATGGAGCAATGCCTGCTCCCCTCGCTCCCGCCCACACCAAGGTGACAATGCCCGCGCTCAGTGAGATGAAGCGCCAGGGCAAGCCTATCTCCGCGCTCACGGCTTACGACTACTCAAGCGCCCGGCTGGTGGATGAGGCTGGAATCGATCTGCTTCTGGTAGGCGACTCGCTTGCCATGGTGGTTCTTGGCCTCGACAACACGCTCGCCGTCACTGTGGATGAGATGCTGCACCACGCGCGGGCCGTTCGCCGGGCTGTGCGCCGCGCTCTGGTGGTGGTTGACATGCCCTTCGGCAGCTATCACTCGTCTGTGGCCGAGGGCGTTGCCAACGCGGTCCGCTTTGTAAAGGAATCCGGCGCGGAAGCGGTCAAGATTGAAGGCGCGCGCGTCGAGCTTGTCCGCGCCCTTGTTGACGCAGAGATTCCCGTTGTTGGCCATCTCGGACTCACTCCGCAAAGCATCCATCGCATGGGCGGCTATCGCGTCCAGGCGCGCACGGTTGAGACGGTGCAGCGGCTCCGCGCCGATGCACGCGCTCTGGCACGCGCCGGGGCCGGCGCACTTGTGCTTGAAGGCGTTCCCCGCGAGGTGGCTGAAGAGATTACCGCCGAGTTGCCCATCCCCACCATCGGCATTGGCGCAGGGCCCGGCTGCGACGGCCAGATTCTCGTCTTCCATGATCTGCTCAACCTTACCTTTGCGCCCGCCGCCAAGTTTGTACGCCGCTACGCGGACGTGGGATCGCTGATTCGCTCGGCAATCGAGAGCTACCGCGTGGATGTGGAGCAACATGCGTTTCCTTCTGACGCGGAGAGCTATCATCTTCCAGAATCCGCCCGCAAGGAACTCGACAACGGCTTCGGCGCAGAGGACGCGATTGTAAATCGCGATGCGTGGGAAGAGTTCAGCACGGAGCCAAAGCCCTTCTAATGGAAATCGTTCACACCGTAGCAGAACTCCGCCGCTGGTCCCGCATGGTTCGCGCACAAACGGGCAATACTGTCGGCTTGGTGCCGACCATGGGCGCCTTACATGCCGGCCACGCATCGCTGATCCGCGCGGCCAGCGCATCGTGCTCGCACTCAGCCGTCAGCATCTTCGTAAACCCAACGCAGTTCGGCCCCAATGAGGATTATGCCGTCTATCCCCGCGCATTCGAAGCCGATTGCGCGCTTGCCGAAGCCAACGGTGCAAGCATGGTCTTCGCTCCCAGCGTCGATGAGCTTTATCCAGCGGGTGCGGCAACATTCGTCACTGTCGAGGGCCTCAGCGGCCGCCTTGATGGCGGTTCCCGGCCCATTCACTTTCGCGGCGTGGCCACGGTGGTTTCAAAGCTGCTGATTGCCGCTGAGCCGGATCGCGCCTTCTTCGGCCAAAAAGATGCGGCCCAGGTTGCGGTCCTCCGGCGCATGGCTGCCGACCTGCGCTTCGCCACGGAGATCGTGGTCTGCCCCATTGTCCGCGATGCCGACGGACTTGCGCTCAGCTCGCGCAACGCTTACCTGAGCGCCGCCGAACGCGCGCAGGCGCTGGTCTTGAGCCGCGCTGTTCGCAAGGTTGAGGAGTTGGCCGCGCAGGGTGAGCGGCGGGCAGAGGCGCTCATCCAATCCACGCGCGACCTCTTCGCCGCCGAGCCGGAAATCCGCATCGATTACGTCGAACTTGTCGACTGGTCCACACTCGAACCCGTCGCTACCGCCGTGCCCGGCACGCTGTTCGCCGTTGCTGCATTCGTCGGATCGACGCGCCTCATCGACAACACGATTCTCCCCTAATCCCCCGCAAAACCGATTGCCAGCAAGCGCACCTTCGCGGCAAGCTGTTGGTATGCCCGAACTGCCGGACATCACGGCCTATATCGCTGCACTCGAATCGAGAATCGTCGGACAGCCTCTCGATTGCGTCCGCCTGGCAAGCGTGTTTCTTCTGCGCACGGTCGATCCTCCGATATCGAGCGCGGAAGGCCGCACGGTTCAAGGCATTCGCCGTATTGGCAAGCGCATCGCCATTGGCCTTGAAGGCGGCATTTGGCTGGTCATTCATCTTATGATCGCCGGACGCCTGCATTGGAAGCCGCCGCAGGCAAAGCTCTCAGGGCGGCAGAATCTCGCGGCATTCGACTTCCCTGCCGGCTCGCTGGTTCTCACCGAGGCCGGCAGCAAACGGCGTGCCTCGCTCCACATCGTTCGCGGTGACGATGCCCTTGAAGCGATGAACCCAGGCGGCATTGAGGTGTTCTCGACAGACGCAGATGGATTTCGCACCGCGCTGACGCTCGAAAATAGGACACTTAAGCGCGCGCTCACCGATCCACGGCTGATCGGCGGCATTGGCAACGCCTACTCCGACGAGATTCTTCACGCCGCCGAGCTCTCGCCCATTGCCCTGACACACAAACTCAAGCCGCAGGAGTGGGAGCGCCTGTTTGCCGCGACGCGCTCCACGCTCGCAACATGGATCGACCGGCTCTCGTCTGAGGCGCGAAGCTCATTCCCCGAGAAGGTAACTGCGTTTCGCCCGGAGATGGCGGTACATGGCAAATTCAACCAGCCGTGCCCGCGCTGCGGAGAAAAGGTGCAGCGGATTCGCTACGCCGACAACGAGACCAACTACTGTGCCCGCTGCCAGACAGGCGGAAAGGTGCTTGCGGACCGAAGCCTATCGCGTCTGCTCGGCTCCGACTGGCCAAGAACCTTGGAAGAACTGGAGTCGCTGCACAGGCGTTGAATCCGCAGGACCGAATCGCTCTCGGAATCAACTTTTGACTCCCCCTTTCGTGTGATTACTAACATTAGTTGTATGACCAGGTAACCACATATCTTGTGGATTCTCTTGACTTTGCTCTCCGGCTGCCGCAGAGTGGTGTCGCGACTCCTTGAAGCCTGTTCCTTGACGCCAGCCAAATCTATGGTTTGCAAGGCACTTGGAAGTCGGACATCAACGCAACGCGGAGGGTTCTCGATGTATTTTCTAAATGCCAATGTGCTGGCCGTGCTGACTGCGGCAGTGCTTCAGTGGGTGCTGGGGTGGCTCTGGTACGGTGTGTTGTTTAACAAGTCCTGGAAAGCTCTTGTAGGCCAGAGTACGGACGCAAAGCCCGCCAACGCCGGTTCGGTGATGGCGATCATTTTTGTCGTGAATTTCATCGTGTCGTTTGCGCTGGCACAAGTGGTTTTCCTCACCGGCTGGACCACCATCTCAAAGGGCACATTCGCTGGAACGGTTTGTGGACTCGGCTTTGTGGCAGGGCCTCTGTTGGCGCAGCATATCTCGGAACGCAGGCCGTTTAAGCTGTTCGGCATCAATGCGCTTTACTGGCTGTTTGCCATGCTGCTCAGCGGCGGGCTGCTCGCAGTTTGGCGCTAGGGTCTTCCGTTCAATCATCGCCATTCAAGCATTTTTAAGAAACATAGAGATCTTCTGCTTACCGTGACAGGAGGGGTTTTCTCAACGAAGACCCCACCTGTCAATTGCGGTGGCGCGATAGTGGGTGCGCTCTGGCGCTTTTTGCGCATACGTCGGCTATACAATTTAGGCATGCAAAAGACGGTGATTAACACTGGTGGAGCGCCTGCGGCCATCGGCCCCTATTCCCAGGGAATTCGCGCAGGAAACCTCATCTTCACAGCCGGGCAAATCTCGCTCGATCCCGCCACTCAGCAGCTTGTGGAGGGCGGAATCACCGAGCAGACTACACGCGTGCTCGAAAACCTGAAGGCAATTCTTGAAGCTGCCGGAAGCGGCCTGGAGCGCGCGGTAAAAGCAACCGTCTTCCTCAAGAGCATGGACGATTTTGCTGCCATGAACGAGGTCTACACAGCATATCTCGGCAAGGCGGGCGCTCCCCCGGCCCGCACCACGGTTGAGGTTTCGCGGCTGCCCAAGAATGTGCTGGTAGAGATCGAGCTCGTGGCTGAAGTCTGAGCGAAACCTTTCCCCTGCTTAGAGCATCAGTTAGTTGGCTGCGGCTTAGGCGCAGCTTGCGCAGCCGCCCGCGTATTGAATTCCCAATTCCCCGCTTCCATTTACCGAGTTTCAAGGAGGTCAACCATGAGCGAGACGCCCGAGAAGGTGGAACGCAGCGACGCCGAGTGGCGGAAGATTCTTACTTCGGAGCAATACCGCGTCCTTCGCGAAAAGGGCACGGAGCGGCCGTTCACCGGCGCGCTCACGCAGAACCACGAAACCGGCAACTATCACTGTGCCGGCTGCGGAGACCTGCTGTTTATGAGTGGCGCAAAGTTCGATTCAGGCTGCGGCTGGCCCAGCTTTATGCTGCCCGCCGATTCCAAGGCAATTCACGAGCACGAGGACCGGAGCTTCGGGATGCGTCGCATCGAGGTAACCTGCGCGCGCTGCGGAGGCCATCTTGGCCATGTCTTCCCTGACGGCCCCAAGCCCACCGGCCTGCGCTACTGCATCAATTCGGCGTCGCTCACCTTCACCAAGGCTGAGTGATCCATCCCCGGCAGCAGGAGCCACGGTAATTTCAGGCACAACAAAACCCCATCCTCGTCGGACGGGGTTCCGTGTCGATTTCAAGCAGTTGTGGGCTTTTATGCGCCGCTTTACGCAGTTTTGGCGGCAGCAGCCGGTCCGGCTTTTACAATCTTGCCGGTCTTGATGCAGCTGGTGCAAACCCTGATGCGCTTGGGAGCGCCGTTGATCAGAGCCTTGACAGCCTGCAAATTCACGTTCCAGCGCCGCCTGGTTACATTGTGCGCGTGAGAGATGTTGTTACCGAACTGCGGCCCTTTGCCGCAGATGTCGCATACCTGTGCCATCGTCCAACTCCAAATCCTTGAGTGCTGTACGGCTGCCGGAAATTGCCGGAGTGCAACACACACGACTCCCTGCGGCCACGCCGAATCTACAGTATACAGGGAATCGGCTGTGGACGCCATCACTTGCGCTGGCTGGCACAGGCCTTCATCATCGAGATGTGGGAATACGGAAGAACGGGTTGATTCAATGAGGTTGGGATTCAAGAAGACTTTTTCGCAGCAGCAACTCGCGGTAAAGCTGCGCGTTCAGCCGGAACCGGACAGCGGATGGCTGACATTTGAGCGCCGCAGGCTGCTGGTTCACGCCTCAAAGACCGCGCTGGCCGCGGCTCTCTGCTGGTGGCTGGCTCTGCGCTTTGGCCTGCACGACGGATATTGGGGCTCGATCAGCGCCATCATTGTCCTGCAATCCAACGTGGGAGCAACCGTAACCGCCTCGCGTGACCGCCTGATTGGAACGTTCATTGGAGCGGTGCTCGGGTTTTCATTTTCCCTGTTCGGCGCATTGCCGTGGAACTTCATCCTCGCCATTCTTGCAGCCGTTATTGTGTGCGGACTGCTCGGCCTGCGCAGCAGTTCACGGCTGGCCGGAGTCACCATCGCGATCATTATGCTGGTGCACAAAGACGGCCCGCGCTGGAGCCTGCCCTTCGATCGCGTAGCTGAAGTGATGATCGGAATTGTGGTGGCTCTCGCTGTTTCCACACTCGTTTTGCCCGATCGCGCCCGCCTGCGTCTGCGCGACGGTCTGGCGCACGAGTTCCTGCTCCTTGGCAGCCTCTTTGAAGCAATCCTGCGGGGCTTTCGCGGCACTCCTGTTCAGAATCTGCCTGAACTCCGCAGCGACGCGCAATCCCTTCTCCGCGCAAACAACCAGTTGCTTGAAGCCGCGCGCAGCGAACCCTCGGGCGGCCCCGGCTGGCGCGAGGGCCTGGAGATGGTGTCGCAATTCGGCCGGTCCATCCACAGCGCCCTGCTCGCGCTGCAGTTCGCCGTCGAGGACAGCAATGAGGACGGCTACGCGCAGCAGTTGGAACCCGAACTAGGTCGCCTGGCCGTGGATATTCGCACCGGCTTCGAATACGTCGCTTCGTGCATCCACAAATGGCGCTTCCACATCCCGCCGCCGCGCTTGAATCTTGAGCAGGACATCACAGATCTGGAAGCGCGCATGGACAATGTGCGCCACACCGGCGTCAACTTTTCGCAGGCCGAGGTACTGCGCGCTTATGCCGTGCAACTCCACTTGAAGCAGATCGCGCGCATGTTGCGCGCCTCGCGCGTTGAAACAAGCCTCGCTGTCGGCGAGACGCACGAGTAAGCGCGTACACCGCACCCGAACTTTTCACCGCACAAGCGGCAGATGCGGGATCAAACGGCGAGCGCCTCGGTATAAACCGCCATCCCCACCACAGCATCCGCGCCAAGCGCATCCAGCGCATCCACCTCTTCCCGGCTGCGAATGCCGCCGGCCACAATCAGTTGCCGCTGCGTAAGCTTGCGCAAACGCGCCGCGGTCTCAATGGGAAACCCCTTCATCATTCCTTCGCCGTCAACGTGCGTATAGAGGAAGGCCGCCGCGTAAGGATCGAGCTGAGGAATCGTTTCATCCGGCGTAAGCTCGACGTTCGCCTTCCATCCCTTCACGGCAATGCGGCCATTCTTGGTGTCAATGCCGGCCACCACGCGGTCCGTCCCAACGGCTGCTGCAAGCGCCGCGGCAAACTCCGTGTTCACCGTGCCCTGCTCGCTGAAGAGCGCGGAACCAATGATGACGCGCTTTGCGCCTGCATCCAGCACCTGCTGCGCGCGCTCAATTGAGTGAATGCCGCCGCCAGCCTGGCAAGGCAGCCGCTTGGCAATCTGCGCCACGAGCGCGGAGTTGTCTCCCTGCCGCATGGCTGCATCCAGATCGATCAACTGCACGAGCGGATACTTCGCGAACTTCTCGATCCAGTATTCAAAATCGTCGAACGCAAGACGAAGTTTTTCGCCCTGCACAAGCTGAACAATGCGCCCGCCCAGCAGATCGATTGAAGGAATCAGCATGGCAACCTCACAGAAACGCCGGCTTGGGCCAGCTCTTGTTTGAGCGAACGCGCGCTCGAAATTCCGAAGTGAAAGATGCTCGCCGCCAGCGCTGCATCGGCTTTGCCACGGCCAAACACATCGGTAAAGTGATCCACAGTGCCCGCGCCGCCCGAGGCGATTACGGGAATGCCCACGGCCTCGCTGACCGCCGCGGTTAACTCGCAATCGAAGCCCGCTCGCGTGCCATCGGAGTCCATTGAGGTGAGCAGAATCTCTCCCGCCCCGCGCTGCTCGGCCTCGCGCGCCCACTCCACCACGCGTCGGCCAGCCAGCTTGCGCCCGCCCTGCAGGTAGACCTGCGCATCATGCACCGGATCGGCAGCCGATGGATCGCGCTTTGCATCGATGGCAACCACCACGGCCTGTGCGCCAAAGCTGCGGCCAATGGCTTCAATCAATGTGGGGTCCTTCAGCGCTGCGGAGTTCACACTCACCTTATCCGCGCCAGCTTCAAAGACCGCCTCCGCATCGCTCAGCGCGCGAATGCCGCCGCCAACGCAAAAAGGAACAAACAACTCGCGCGCCGTTCGCCGCACAGTATCGAGCAGCGTTTGCCGCGCCTCGTGCGTCGCTGTTATGTCGAGCAGAACAATCTCGTCTGCGCCTTCGCGTGCATGGCGCGCCGCCTGTGTGGCCGGATCACCGGCGTCCACCAGATCGACAAACTGCACGCCTTTGACGACGCGACCGGCATGAACATCAAGACAGGCAATAATGCGTTTGGTCAGCATTCAGTCTTCCCTCGCCTTCCACGCAAGAAAATTACGCAGAATCTTCAAGCCCGTCTCTCCCGATTTCTCCGGATGGAACTGCGTACCCATCACGTTGCCGCGCTCAACAGCCGCCGCGAAAGGCTCAATGTAGAAACTGGTCGCTGCGGTATCGGCAGTAACGGGACCTTTAAATGAGTGCGTGAAGTACACAAACTCTCCCGGCGCAACTCCAGCCAGCAATCGCGAGCCGCTCTTCACTTCAAGCGAGTTCCAGCCAACGTGCGGAACCTTCTCAGTGCTCTCG
>CAYZVG010000106.1:0-9001 GCA_964481595.1 uncultured Occallatibacter sp.
ATTCTGGATTCCCTTCGTAGAAAGGGAACCGCCCAGAAAAAACTGACCGGCAGAGGCTCTCAAGCAGTATCGGCATTTCAGCATTGTTCAAACTGCGCGGATGCTCAGGCCGGCTCATTGCTCCAGTCGCATGGGATCTCGCGCCGCTCGTCGGAGCTCTCCTCGGCCCACTCCAGCACGCGCGCCACGCGCCATGCATCCACGGCCGCAACAGGAGCGGGTGCTTTGCCCAGCAGCGCGTCGCGGACACCTTCGTAGAAGAGCCTGTAATCGCCCGCTATCGGTTCCACCGGATGTGAAACCGTTCCGCCATCGATGCCGATATTGAGCGTTCCCCACAACTGCGAAGGCTCCTTGCACCAATCTTGCCCGCTGATGCGCGTCACCTTGCCCAGCGCCGCCTCTTGCGGGTCGAGACCTTCTTTCCTGTAGTTCCCTATCGTGCCGCGCAGATGAAAGCGCGGCCCAGCCGGCAGCGAGAGCGTGTTTGCCCCAAGCGTTACTGCAAGGCCTTGGTAGCGCAGGCGGATCGTGAAGGCGTCGTTCGGGCCATCGCCGTCGCGCTCGCGCACAACCTCGGCGCTCACCGCCTCGGGCTTGCCAAACAGAACCAGAGCCTGATCGCTGAGATGAGGTCCAAGATCGTGCAGCGTTCCCGAGCCGGCAATCGACCTCTCTTTCCACGGCCGATCCTTGTGCATCTCTGGCCGCCAGCGGTCAAAGCGCGATTCAAAGCTGACAAGACGGCCGAGCAAACCCTCATGCAGCAGCTTGCCGATGGTCTTGAAGTCGCCATCCCAACGGCGATTGTGATACGGAATCAGGTGCGCGCCTTTTGCGTTGGCCAGCGCCATCAAATCCGCCACTTCTGCCGACGTGGGACACACTGGCTTATCGACAACAACGCTTTTGCCCGCTTCAAGAATCTGCCGCGCAATCTCAAAGTGTGTGCCGCTGGGCGTGGTTACAACGAACAAGCCGATCGAAGCATCGGCCAACGCCTCTTCAACGGAGTGCGGTGTCGCTATGCCTGGGTATCGCTCTGCGGCGCGGCTTGAGCTTCTCTCCACAACGGCCGCAAGCTCCAGGCCTTCGACTGAAGAAACCAGCGGCGCATGAAACACGCGCCCGCCCAGCCCGAAACCAACCACGCAAACTCGAATCATGACGCCTCCTGACGTGGGCTCGCGCTGAGCCCGCTCCGCAACTCATTGCAAGCATCATACTCGCGTTCGCGGAGCCGCGAACGAGCAAGGTGCAGGCGTTGTGCAAAGAGGGGCTGCGGCGCGGGTGCGCTCTACGTCTCCAGCTTGTAGCGCGTTTCGGCCAGGCGATAGAGTCTGCGCCATACCAGGCGATTCATAGTAACCACCATGAGCGAAATCATGATGGTGGCCAGCAGCAGCACAGGAAAGCGTCCGCTGTCAGTGGCGGCGTCAATCTGCGCCCCAAGGCCGATCGTCTCCAGCGTACGGTCTTTCACGTGCGAGTATTCGGCCATTACAGACGCATTCCACGCGCCGCCCGAGGCCGTGACCATGCCGGTGATGAGATAGGGGAAGATGCCGGGAAGAATCAGACGCGTCCACCGCTGCCAGCGTGTGAAGTGGTAGAGAGTTGAGACTTCGCGCAGGTCCGAAGGAATAGACATTGCGCCGGCGATCACGTTGAACAGGATGTACCACTGCGTGCCCAGCAGCATCAGCGCAATCGATCCCACGCCGAGGCCGCCGCCGATCTTCACCAGCCCCATCAGCAGAATGGGGAAGAACGCCGTAGCCGGAACCGAGGCCAGAATCTGCGCAATGGGCTGAACGATGCGGGCCAGGCGCGGATTGAGTCCAATGGCCACGCCGACCGGGATGGTCCATGCGGCGGAGATGAGCAGCGATGCATTAACGCGCAGGAAGGTGGCCGCCGCGCCCTCAAGCAGCAATCTCAGCTCAGGCCAGGTGACCGTAGCCAGCATGAGTGCGGCTTTTGTCGCGCCCCAAAACACAAACACTGCAGCCAGCGCGGCCATTGTCCACAGCGCGGCAGAGGGGCGCGAACGATCCTCGCCATCGAGCGCATGCACAACGTGCGACTTCGGGTTCTTAGCCAGTCGACGGAAGATTGGCTCGTCGATCCGGGAGAATACGCGGCCTGGCAGCGTGCTGAAAAGGTTGGAGCGGCGCAGCAGTTCGAGGATCGGCGAGGTAACGCGTTCGGTAGACTCCACCTGCTCGAATTTGAATTTATCGCTCCATGCAATCAGCGGACGCCACACCAGTTGGTCCGTGGCCACCACGATGAGAACTACCGCCGCAATGCCGCTCCACAGCGCGCGCATATCGCCAGAGTAGGTTGCGGTCTGAATGTAGCTGCCCAGGCCCGGCAACTGGAAGTTGCGGTCGCCCATCGTGAAGGTCTCGCAAAAAATAAGCGCGAACCAACCGCCCGCAACCGACACAATCGAGTTCCACACCAGCCCAATCGCAGCGTAGGGCATCTCGAGCTGAATGAAGCGCTGCCATGCGGAGAAGCGATAGATGCGCGATGCCTCGACCATCTCGCGCGGAATGGATTTGAGTGAGGAGTAGAAGCTGAAGGCGAGATTCCACACCTGTCCGGTAAAGATGAGAAGAATCACGCCCATCTCAATTCCGAGCTGATGGCCGGGAACCAACGCCACCATTGCCAGAACCACAGGCGGAAGAAAACTGAGCACCGGGATGGATTGCAGAATATCGAGAACCGCAACCATCAACGGCTCAATGCGAGGATTGTACGCGGCAATATAACCGTAGCTGATGGCGAAAGCAAGACTGAGCATGTACGCAATGCCCATGCGCACAATGGAGTAAAACGCGTAGAGCGGCAGCGCGCTAATCGAGTTCGAAATAGGAACGACAGGAACCGGCTTGCCCAACCAATAGACACCGGTGCTGACCACCGCAAAAAAAACCGACAGAGCGACCCCGGCCACAACCAGATCCATGAAGAAGGGCCAGCTGCGAGCAGTAACGAGTGTGCGTGCGAGCGGGTGCTGGATCTTCACTTGCCGTCCTCGCTGGCGGAGTTTTCGTTGGCGGCGTCTTCTTCAGATACGTCGGGCAGCACAAAGCGCCTGCGTCCGGAGTCGAAGTCGAACAACTCGGCATAGCGGCCCCACGCCGTAGCGGTTTCCATCTGACGCAAGCCTTCCTCCTCACTGAACTGCTCGTCGAGCATATCGAGGAAGAACTCTTCCGGCACCGTGTGATCGCTCTTTGACTCGAGTGCGCGGCGAATCTGGCGCAGCAGCAAGACATTGGTAATTGCGGCGTCGCGGAAGAGCTCTTTCTGGCGCAGAATCTCTGAGTTCGCAAACTCCGTCCCGCTCGGCGTGATGGCTGCGTCGCCCTCGTCGATGGTGAGAAAACCAAGCAGTTGCGCCGCATCCACAATCGGCAGCAGGTCGTCGATCTCGAAAGCAAGGTCGTCGGCCAGGCGGTAGATGTCGTCGCGTCCGCCCTTGTCCAGCAACAACTCCAGCAAGCCGGCCACGCCGCCGGGACGCGCATGAGGCAGCATCTGATAGTGCATCTGGCGCTGGTCGCGCGGGCGCGGGCCCGTCTGTTGGTCGGGTGCCTCTGCAGGCGCAACGTCGGGCCGGGTGAGCACTTTGTAGATGTAATCTACGAGTTGCGTGAAGGGTTCGGATTTGCGATCGCGCGGCTGCGGTAACTGAACGCGAAAATCGGTGCGGATGTGGCCCGGATTGCGGCCGAGCACCACGATGCGATCGGCAAGCAGCACAGCTTCTTCAATATTGTGAGTCACGATGAAGACCGCCTTGGTCGGCATGGTCTTATTGGCCCACAACTCGAGCAATTCGCTGCGCAGGTTCTCGGCGGTCAGCACGTCGAGAGCGGAGAACGGCTCGTCCATGAACAGCACTTCAGGCTCGACAACCAGGGCGCGCGCAAAGCCGACGCGCTGTTTCATGCCGCCGGAAAGTTCCTTGGGGTACGCGGCCTCAAAACCGTCGAGACCGACAGTGTCAAGCATCTTCATGCTGCGGGCCCGGCGCTCCTCGGGGTCAACGCCGCGTGCCTGCAGAGGTGCCTCGACATTTTCAAGCACAGTGAGCCAGGGGAACAGCGCGAAACTCTGAAAGACGATGGAAACGTTGGTTTCGGCATTGGCAATGGGAGTCTCATGCCAGTAAACCTGGCCTGCCGTCGGCGTTGAAAGCCCGGTGAGCATGCGCAACATGGTCGACTTACCCGACCCGGATGGGCCAAGCAGCGCAAGAATCTCTCCCGCCACCACACTCAGATCGGTTGGAGAGATGACTTGGATGCGGTTCTGGCTCGGTTGCGCGTAATACTTCTCAACCTTTTCTGCACGAATGATCGCACTGACAGTCGGGGACGACGCAGCCTCAGAGTTCTGCGCCGAAGGTTGGCTGGGTATAGCGGCGTTTTGCACAGGGCTTCTCCGGTTGGCGCAGCCTGACGAATACGCAGACGGCGCTGCTGACAGTATAGAGTTGACTTATTGATCGTCGATGAACAAGGTGTTAGATGCCGCCCTATTCGCCCAAAATCCGTGTGATTTTTTACGCCGCCTAATGCGACGACAGGCAAACGCACCTTGCCCTGAAATTGCCCACGTCAGAGTATCATCATAAGGTGTGGATGGGTGCTGATATCCAGCCGCCAGTTTTTCGTCTGAATCTTAGTTGTGCTCAAAAACGAGAGTCTCCCAATCGACGAGTTGCGCAGGAGCGTATGCCGGAAAACAAGACGAAACCGAAGGTCCTGGTTGTCGACGATGAACACGTGATCGCCGATACGCTGGCCATGATCCTTAACCAGAGCGGTTTTGAAGCACGTGCGGTCTATTCGGGCGAAGGCGCACTTGAACTGGTGCCCACATTCGAACCGGACATGCTCATCTCCGACGTAATCATGGCCGATTTGAATGGAATCGATGCGGCAATCCGGATTCGGGCGCTGCTGCCAAAGATCAAGATACTTTTGTTTTCAGGCCAGGCAGCGACTGCCGATCTGCTCGAAAAAGCGCGCGCCCAGGGATATGAATTCGATATCCTGGCCAAGCCTGTGCATCCCCAGGACCTGCTTAGCCGGTTGCGCAGCGCGGATCTCTAACCGGCTATCAGCCACAGGGCGCGTCAGCACTCGAACACGCTTTTATTGATTTAGAAACAAGTCATAGCGATTTCAGTCGAAGTGAAGCACGCCGCTTTTCACTCAGTTCCAAATTCGCACAGGCCGGTGACAAATGCGGCCGAGCCGTCGCGCAGCCAGCCATCGAGTTGAGCGGGTTCCTTGAGCTGCTGGCCACGCATGCGCGGCACCACCACATACTCGCACGCCAACTCCGGCAGCGCCGTCATATCCACCCATAGCTTTTCAAACTGCGCCACCGGGAACACATCCTCCTGCCCTTTGCCCCAGCGCTTCTTCACATCCTTGATCGTGACATAAGTGGGCATGCGGGAAGCTACAGAGCGAACCGCTGCGGCAACCCTCTCTGAATCGCTCAGGCTGGCCCGGTCAAGACCAAACGCGCGCAACAGTGCATCAATATCGATCCAAAATGTATTTGAGTTGTAATAGGAAAGCTGAAACTCGATCTCTTCGCTTGGCAAGGCCATGCCTTCCACAAGACGCAGATGTCCGTTCAGCCGCGCCAGCCCGCCGCCATGGTCTTCAATTCTACGGGTGATGACTTCAACCGTCATCGCCGCTCCGCTGTCGATGTGGTAACCGAGAATACCGGGTTCAAGATCTGCGCCCATCGTATCCACGTTGTGAACCATGAGATATCGCAGTACCGGCCTAGAGTCGAGCAAGCTCTTCAGCACTCCGTTGCGAAAAAGATTTGGCACCTCATACCAGTGACCCACGGGATGCATGCACTGGTGAGGTAAGTTATCGGTATAACTGCTTCCCTCCCCTGCGCGCTGAGCCCATTCAATCAGCGCCGCCCGCGTGCTTTCGCGCACCTTCTGTGCCTGCGCGTCGAGAACCTGCTGCGCAGTCTCCTCCCAGGCAAAGCGAAGGTCGCGCACGGTGGGCACCAACCGCAGTCCTACTGCCCGCCCGAGCGAAAGATGCAACGGGCCTTGATAACCATAACTACTTACTCGCTGAAGGTGCTGTTCGGTTGGTTCGTGCGTCAAGTAACTTGTAGTGATGACATGCGGAACTTGAGCGCCATAAATACGGCTGGTACGCCGGCTCTTGGCCAGATGCACTTCAAGAAATGTGCGGTGCCGGCCCGCCAAGCGGCAGAAAGGACTAAGTGCCTTGACCACTCCAGCGCCTCTTGTCCAGCGGCTGCCTGCGCCTCCGGCGAGCGTGACCACTGCAACAGTGCCTGAGGCGAGCGCCTCTTCGCCGATCTTCCTCAGGCGCGCATCCACGCCGTGCCTTGCATCCCGGACCTGCTCGGCAGGAGCATCTTCGATGATTGTGGAATCGGGCAGCCGATTCTGCGCCAACCCGATGCGGCCGGCACGCAAGGCCGCTTGTATCCGTTCATGCTGGATAGGATCGAAGCCGTTCTTTGCCAGCAGCGAGTCCAGTGATTCCTGGCGCTCGTTGCCTCCGTTGCCTTGCGGCAATAGGCGATCGAGGAAGTTCTGCGTGCGGACTTCTGCGCCCTGTTCTCCGTGGCACGCGCTGCTGAACCGCTCAAGATCGGACCGCTCCGAGGACGAGAGCGATCTTTGGTCCCTCCGCAATAATGCGGGGAGAATCAGATTGTAGTAGCCATCAGGCAGTTTTGCGGAGTTGCCGGTGAGTAACTCCGCGTACGTGCCGTGCTCGTTGATTGAGAAGTCGTAAACCACCGGCTGCATGGCGAACGGCACACCGCCGGCAAGCCTGTGGCTCACTTCGCGCATCGTTGCGCCGAGGTGCTCCTGTGCTTCGCGCTTGCGCTTGGGGTCGAAGATAAATCCCATTCCGCCGCCCGACATGCCGCCGAGCATCCAAAATCCCCAGAATGCCTGGCCGAAGGTCTTGCGTACTTCTTCAATAAGAGTCTCGGTATAGAGATTGCTTGCCCAGGGAATGATGCTCTGAATCGGACCGTCGAAGTTGCGCTGCGTTGCGCCGCCGATGGCGCGCACATCTCCCGAGCGCAGGTCAGCGACGATTTCATCCAGGATTTTGCAAGCCTGCTTGCGGCCGGCCCACTCGGCCTCGGAACGCAACAGATATCTCTCCGTTACCATTTCGAGGATCGGGCCCACATCCTGCGCCATGCCGCCATGTACAAGCACGAGACTGTCCTGAAGTTTCTGGCGCGTCTCCTCGCTCACCTCGGAGTGCGGAAGGATGCGATGGTTTGGCAGCAGCCTGCCGCGGCTTATGCCGAATTCGGCATCGCCTTCGGCGGCGCGCACACCTTCAATGAGTTTGATTCCGGGCCACACACCACCCGAATCCTGCCATCCTCCACCAGAGCCACCCAGCCACTCGCCGAGAATTGCGCGCGCCGCAACCAGACGCCGCTCCGGCTCAGTCAACTCGCCCGTGAGCGAAGTTACTTGCCGCGTTGCTCTCATGCAAACAGAAATCAACGACGCCAGTAGGTTGGTAGACACAGCCAGCCTCGATCCTTTCGGAATGCCGTTCACATGGCTGACAATTTCGATTCCTAAACCATCCTGCCCCAATAGCTCCCGAAGCAGATGCGCGAGTGGCTGGCCTGAGCTCTCCAGTCCTGGCGGGACCAATCCTGAAGCGATGACAGCAGCCTTGAGCAAACCCAGATAATCGCGGCCAAAATCAAATAGCTCCTGTAAATCTCCAATCTCTGCGCTCACATCCAGATCGACACTCACCAACCGAATCACCGGGCGATCGATCACACGCAGATATGCTTCAACCGGCGGCTTGGGTGCCGTCCCGTCGGAGCCGCGCACCGCCAGATCGATTGACACATTCAGTACGCGCGCCCATTCCGGAAGATCCATGCCGAGAAAAAAGATGTCGCTCCACCCGCTGTGGCTCAGGTCCATGCGGACGGGCGTGGTCTCATGCAGAATCGGAAAAGGCTCTCCGGCATCGCGCTGCAACAGCTCAGGACGAAGGCGCAACGAATAATCGGCGGGATGCCCGGTGCGGAACATCCACTGATTTCCGCGCACTGAGCGCACGCTGCGCCGCACCTGATCGGCCAGAGTTTGAAATGCCAGCCCGCGATAAGCCGCAGCCAATGCGCTCGAAAGGCCATCGCCTTGCCCACCGCTGTTCCATGCAGCAAGAAAGATGCCGATTGCTTCTTCATACCGCCGGTGCAGCAACTTCTCATAACCAACGAAGGGAATCTGCGCCCGCCCGGCTGTCTCAGGCCTTGTTGGCAAGTGGAACCTGTGAATCGAGTAGAGAAAAAATAGCGCGCGAATGCGCTCGTAGAGGTTCTGGCAGGAGTGCCTGCGCTGCTCGAGTTCGCCGGCTTCGGCAAGCAACTGCTCAGTTGTCGCACGACGGCAGAATGCATCGACAGATTGGTCGCGGATCTCCGGCTTCTGCGCAGTGATTATCCGCCAAAGTTCGCTCAATCCGCAGCCCCCTGTTCCGGGAGCATCTCACGGGCAGCCAAGATGTTTACAAGCTGCGTCAACACTTCGGCGCGATCCTCACCGCTCAACGCCAGCGCTAACTGAGCTGTGAACAGGCCGTATTTCACGCCCACATCGAAACGCTGGCTACTCTGGATCATGGCCAGATACTGTTCGCGCCGCGCCAACTCAGCAAGCGCGGAAGACAGGCTGGCGCGCCCGTTCGGCGATTCCGCCAGCAGGGCGGAGAGGATGTCGAAGATGGCCGGCGTGAGCACGTGCATGCCGTGAAAGCACAGGTACTGTCCGCTCCGGAGACCGGGAACGATCAAGTGCTGCTCGGCTGCAGTCGGTGTGGGCTTTTCAAGCACCGTGTCTACGCGATAAAAGCCACGCTTGCCGAAGAGCTGCTGCCCGCCGACCGTTCCATAGAGA
>CAYZVG010000107.1:0-8997 GCA_964481595.1 uncultured Occallatibacter sp.
CAGCAACTCGTAGTCCTCGCCGCCATTCAGCGCCTGCTCCAGGTTCGCGCCGGCGTCCACAGGCAGCAGCGCCGCGTCAATCTCCGCCGCCACGCCGGACTCCTCGCAGAGGTGCGCCAGATCGGTCGACAGCCCATCGCTCACGTCGATCGCCGCGCTGGCCGCGCCCTTGCGCCGCAGCCAAAGCCCCTGCGCAATGCGCGGCTGCGGCTTCAGGTGCGCCCGCAGCCTTGCCTCAAGCCGCGCCGGAATCCTCACGGGCCGCATCTCCGCGCCACTCTTCAGTCCTGCCTTTGCCGTCTCGGCCAGCAACTCCAGTCCCGCCGCCGCGCCCCCCAGCGTTCCCGTTACATAGATCCCGTCGCCCACGCGCGCGCCCGAGCGCAACAAAGCCTGTCCGCGCGGCACTGCTCCCACCAACACAATATCGGCAATCGCCACCGGCGACTCAGCCAGATCCCCGCCCGCCAGCGGCACGCTGTACTCGGAGGCCAGCGTCAGCAGCCCATCGTAAAACCGGTCAAGCCAGGATTTCGCTGACCCGGCAGCGCCGATGAGCGACTTGACGGCCCCCGCCCTGCCGCCGGCCAACGTCAAAGCCCGTGGCAATCCAAGCGAAACAAACGCCGCCACGGGCCGCGCGCCCATCGCCGCCAGGTCGCTCAGCCCCCGCGCCAGCGCCCTATGCCCAACCGTCTCCGCCGGGTGCCAGTCCAGCCGGAAATGCCTGCCATCAATTGACAGGTCGGTGGTCACGGCCACTTCCTCACCGGCCAGCACCCCCAGCAGCGCGCAGTCGTCGCCAATCCCCAACCGCAGCCCGCGTCCCGCTCCTGCCGCCCGCTGCCGGATCCGTTGCAGAATCGGGAGTTCGCCATTCAGCCGCGTCCGTCCCGCCGCCGCAACCGCTTCTGTCCCCCGTGCGTCAATCCGCTTCTTTCCCATTTCTCCAGAATAGGTCAATTTGGGAACAGATTCCCCATTCCGGATTTACCACAATCCCCTAAAGTTTTCTATTTCAATGCCGATTTCCCAAGCCATCCCATCCCGCCACTGTCCAAAATCCGTACACGCCTGTCCAGAATCTGTACATTTTCCTTCAGAACCCCGGTAACCATCCCCGCAGGCCCCGAATTCGCATCATTCCTTACATGCAAATCATTTGAAATCAACAAAAAGACCCGAACGCGAGTCTCGATTCTGAATCTCACCCGGCAGTCCAAGCCCGCGCAGCTCCCTCCCGCAACTCGCGCTGCCGCAAGAACTTGATTGACCTGATCCCTCCCCCTTTGTTAGCCTTGACAAGCACACAAGTAACCAGGGCTTATCGAGCCGGAATTTTTTCGGGCCATAAGCCTTTCGTGTTCATACGCCATTTTGTGTAAGCGGCGAATTGCGGTCCTGCGGGTCGCAGGAATTGAAAGGCGATTATGCTACGCAAGCGCTATTACATCCTTTTTGTTGCACGCGATGAAGACGGCAGGATCCGCAAGATCCCTCTGCCCATCCACTACGCATACGGATTCGTGGCCGCCGCTCTCATCGGTGCATTCACCATCGTCGGGCTGGCCGGCTCTTACACGCGCATGCTGCTCAAGACCGAAAGCTACAATCAGGTCCGCGAAGAGCGCGAAGCCCTGCGCAAAAACTACAAGCAGATGGCCCAGATTGCCCACGACCGCGATGTCCAGGTGGCCTCGCTCGGCGCTCTCGCCAATGAGGTGACTGCCCTCTACGGTCTTCGCCAGAACCGTCTTGCTGCCGCCAAGCCATCGGCCACCGCCAGTGTTGCCGCGGCTGCTTCCACGCCCGTCACCCTGGCACAGACTGACAATCCCAGCCCGCAGCAGATCTCCAACTCCATCGATCAGTTTTATGTGCTGCGCAGCGCCGCGCTCTCCGGCCGCCTCTATCGCGCTCTTGAAAGCGGACTTTCGCCCAGCTTCAGCGGCGACTGGACGACCCTGGCAGATGCCCCGTCCATGTGGCCCGTTCTTGGCCGCATCGGCTCCAGCTTTGGTCAGCGTGAGGACCCCATCAACGGTGAAGGCGCATTCCACTCCGGCATCGATATCGAGGCTGCTTCCGGCACGCCCGTGCGCGCCGCCGCCGACGGCGATGTTGAAGACGCCTCAATGGGCGCAGGCTACGGCCGCGAAGTTGTTCTCAATCACGGACACGACGTCGTCACCGTCTACGCGCATCTTTCCTCGGTAGTCGCCATGCCCGGCCAGCATGTCACCCAGGGACAGGTCATCGGCTACGTCGGCCAGACCGGCCGCGCCACCGGACCCCATCTCCACTACGAAGTCCGCGTGCACAACGTGCCCGTGAATCCCTACAAATATCTCCACACCATTTACAATCAGGTGGCGAACCTTGACAGCGGCTCTCAGCCCCAGGGCAACTAAAGCCACTTCCCGCAAAGAATATTGGGTGCCCCAGGTCTCGACTTTGAGACCTGGGATAGTACTGGTGCTCGTCCAGATTGCGCCGTGCCCCATCCTTCCGCGTTCTTTGCGGAAGGGTGGGATAGTAAGAACCTAAGTGGACGAAGACGCCGCCCTAACTCCCCGTCGTACTGCATCCATCAAACGTATAGCTGAAGGTTCCTGTTCCCACCACGTCCATATTCAGCGTGCTGGGCAAGTAAACATTGTTCACCGTCTGGTATTGGATGCTCACATGCATATCCTGTCGCTGTCCCGCCTCGCCGCCCTCGCGCGTCAGGTGAGCGTCGAATTTGTATACGCGCAATCCCTTCGGCGTTGGCTCAAACGACGGAGCAAACTTGACCGAAATCCCGTTCAGGTTCACATCGAACTCTTCCAGCACGCGATCTTTGTCAAAGACCTCCGTCATTTCCGTCGATCCCTGTTTTGCGTGGATCGTATGCGTGGTTGCCGTGTGCGTTATCTCCAGTCCATTGGGAGCTTCGGGCACTTCCTTGTTCTCGATAAACGGTGTCCAGAACTGCAGAAAACCATCCAGTGTCTGCTCCACTGAGCGGTGCATCCCCTCCAGCATTGCGGCCGATTGCTGGTCCGGCGTTGTGCCTGGGGCCGCATTCGCATTCCAGTCGACCGTCGATCCCTGGCTGCTCGGTCCTTGCGACATCTGCACGTGCAGTGTCACCTTCACCGGCTTCAGCAGCACGATCCGCGGATCGTCGTCAGCCACCGCCGCGCCTTTGCCCGCGCTCACCAGCAGCGTCTTCCAGTCCGGGTGCACATCGCAGTCAAACCCCTTCAGCCCGGCCTTCTCGCTCGAGTAGTAGAGATCTCTCGTTGTTTTCAGCCATTCATTATCCGCGCTTGAGTTTGCGGCTTGTGCGGATGCCCGGCCCTGCCCCGCGGCCATGCCCAGCAGCGCGGCCAGCGCAAAAAACGTAGTCGATGCGATCGCGGTAGTTCCCCTCATCCAAAAACCTTCTTTCAAAACGGCACAGAGTCTTCTGTACGGCTGTAGGTATTTTCCCGCGTTTGAACAACACTCGGCAAGGCCACACGCCGCCGCCCGCGTGGTATTGTGGGCACGGGTGCAGTTTTACCCTCAGGAGCCTGTCTTGCGTTCACGCCTTTGCCGTCTCATCTGCGTTCTCGCTGTCCTCGTTATTGTCCTTCCCCTAGCCGCGCAAGACCGCGCCGCAGGCCTCAAAACCGCATTCCTCCGCGCCCGTCACCTGCAGCACGGCATCAACGCATCCATGTGGTTTGCGCAGTCTACCGGCAACTACTCCGCCGCCCGCACCAATCGATACATTGACGCGGCAGACATCGCACTCATGGCCCGCCTCGGGTTTGACAATGTTCGCCTCAGCATCGACCCTGCCCCGCTCGATCAGTATCCTCACGGGGCCGATGGCTTCAACGATGAGTTCCTCGGCCGCATCGATCGCGCCGTCGACGGCATGATCGCCAGCGGCCTCGCCGTCGAGATCGACGTGCATCCCGAGGACGGCTACAAGCAGCAGCTCCGTTCAAGCGACGATGCCGTCGACCGCTTCGTCATGCTCTGGCGCAGGCTCGCCGCACACTTCGCCGTCCGCAATCCTGACATGGTCTTTTTTGAGATTCTCAATGAGCCAGAGGTCAACGACCGTTATCGCTGGGCCGGCATTCAGCAGCGCGTGGCCGCCGCCATTCGCGAGTCCGCTCCGCAAAACACTATCATTGCCTCCGGCGCAAACTACTCTGACATTTCAGAGTTGCTCGTTCTTCAGCCACTCGCCGACGGCAACGTCATCTATAACTTCCATTACTACGAGCCGCACGAGTTCACTCATCAGGGCGCGGGCTGGGGAGTTCCCTGGTGGAGTTACACCCACGGCATTCCTTATCCGCCCACGGATAGCTCCATGCAGGCCGCGCTCGCTCAGGTTCCCGACCCTGGCTATCGCTTCACGTTAGAGAATTACTGGCTCGACCATTGGGACGCGCGTCGCATCCGTCTGCAGGTCGATGCCGCCGCAGCCTGGGCGCATCAATACAACGTGCCCCTCATCGTCAACGAGTTCGGCGCATATCGCGAAACCACCGATCCCGTCTCCCGCGCTAACTGGATTCGCGATGCCCGCACCGCCTTTGAAGCCGACGGCATCGGCTGGACCATGTGGGACTATCGCGGCAGCTTCGGCGTAGTCACCAAGCAAGACGGCCAGCCCGCGCAAGTAGACGCCGCAACGCTCGCCGCCCTGGGCCTCCACGAGCGCTAAGGAAGGTAGTCTCTAACTCTGCTATCTCCCAAAAGTAAGAGCACCATAAGTCAGAATACCTGAGACGCGTGTATAACTCACGCTGTATTTATCTACGTTATCCCACAGATGAATCCGTGCCCCATCCATCGCGCAGTCTTATCGCGCGATGGGTGGGAGAGCAAAACTGCGGGTGCCCCCGGTCTCTATTCTGAGACCGGGGAAAGCACGGATTAAACAGCGCGCCAGAATACGGGCAATAAACTATTTTCCAATCTTCTTTGACATTGCGGCAGGAAGAGCATATCTTACTCGCAACTTTCAAATCCTTCTGCGCCGTCCCGAATAATGAATCGCCGCAGTACGTCGCTGTTTCTCCGGGCCAGATTCTTCAACCCGCTCTCCGGGCCCCATGAGGAGGATCTACATGATGATCCAGAGGAAGCTTTTCCGCACACTTGTCTTGATGATGCTTTTCGCGGCAAGTACGTTCGCCCAGTCCGGCACATCTGCTTATCCGCTCACAGCCACCGTAGTTAGTTCTCGTATAAGTAATCTTGGCGCTCCCGGGGGAGATTATTTGGAAATTCGTGCGCTCATTGATGAGCATCACCTTGAATTACGCTCAGAGAATCTAGCGGGGTATGATGTGCTGGAACCTGGCGACTATTAGGCTAAACTGATTTCCGATAAGCATAAGAAACCTTACATTACCCGACAGGAATACGAGATACAGTACCCGGACGGTGCAACCGAGAAATTCTATTTAATTGGAAAGAGTAAGTAAGCGCCGGCGGGCAGGCTGCCCGGAGTTTCGGAGTGGATGAGAAAGTAATAACTGATACCGACTGGCTCGATAACGGAACTTGAAGAAGGCGTGTGCTTAGCACCCTATAACATCCATCAGGATCTCGATGTAAAGTTTGGAGGAATTGCGATGAAATTCATGCTCTTATTGGCGATTTGTGCAATTAGTGTATCCGCGCAGTCTCAAGACACGGCATATCCACTTACAGCGACTGTGCAGAGTTCGCACGTTAGCATTCGCTGCGATGATGTGAGAAATGGACAATCGCAGTGCAACCCATATTTGGAAATATCTGCAGTTATCAGTGGACGTCATCTTGAAATGGAAGGCGGTAAGGCCAGACAAGGTTATCTGGCGCCCGGCGACTATAAGGCCAAGCTGGTCTCGGATGAACATAAGAAGCCTTACTTCACCCAACAGGAATACGAGATTCAATACCCGGACGGCGCAACCGAGAAATTTCGTGTAATTGGAGAGAGTAAGTAAGGCAGGTGGCCCGGTCATGGCAGTAATCGAAGCTGTGCCCCTGTTCATCGCAGTTTTATCGCGATGAGCGGGCGGGTGCCTTCAATCTCGGTGATTTCTCCAATCACGATCAGGGCGTCCCCTCGCTTTCAGGGACCGGGGGTTGCCGACGTTTATTTTGAGGAGTTAGTGCCGCTCTGCGGAGCAGGTCCGGGCGGCAGATCTTGCGGCTGGTCGGGGCTTGCCCCTTGCGCCAGGCTGGCGAAAAATGCGGGCGGCAGAACGGCGCTCAGCACAACGCGATCCCTTTTTTGCGTAACTTCGGCTGTCTTCAGCAGCTCTTTCAGCCCGTTGTTTTCCGTGTTGTCGCCGAGTGCGGCTGTGAACCCGCGCGCCATCGTCACCAGCGTCGCCAGAGACGCTGCCTGCGAAGCTGCTTTGTCCTCGCCAGTGGCAATCTCTTCCACGCGCAGATGCAGCGATCCGGTCCAGCGCAGGCTGGCAATAATGGTCGAGTCGGCCTGAATGGGCAGTGTGAAGCCAAAGATCTTGATTGCGCCGCTCTCTGAGAACGGTACGCCGATCTGGCCAACGCCCCAAGCCAGAGACAGCAGCGGCACCTCGTGATAGTAGCGCTCGAGCAGCGATGAGCCCGCAAAGGGCAATGCCGCCGCGCGGTGCCTATCGAGCATGGAGTGAATCTGCTCGGGCGTCGGCGTGTTTGACACCGCGATCATGTCATAGCCGATCTGCGCCACGCGGACCGTTCGCCCCTCTGAAGGAATGCTGTACACCGTGTGGCCGTCGTAGTTCTCGCGGCTTGTCGCGTGCGCGTCCAGCCAATCGTTCAGGCGTTGGCCCGTATGCTTGCCCACCAGCACCATGGAGTAGGCGACCGGCCCGTTGGGTCCATTGGGGTCGGGCATGCGATGCAGGGCCACGGCAATCTGGTCCAGATCGCGCTCCCAGTCAATGCCCGTTGCATCCACAAACTGCTGGTAGTCGGGCACGCGTTCGGGCGGCTTGATGTTCTTGAAATGGGTGAGTGTGCGAATGGGCCGCAGATCGACGTAGAGGATGCCGTCCGACTCCGGCAGCAAGCGCGCAGCCTCAGGCGGCGCTTTGGAGCGCAGAAAAATGGCCACGGCCAGCAAAAGCAGGACCCCGGCAACTACAAGTAACGTTCTGCGTGTTCGGCGAGTCATTTACACGGCCAGCAAAAAGCCGTCAGAATCCAAGGTAACACCTTGCACCCTGACGGCTCTTGTGTGGTGAGCCTAAAGTTCTTGCCATGAATTACAAAAAGCACCCGCAGATCCTTCGACTCACCACCCCCGAACTGAAAGGCGTTGGGGGCCCCGTTCGCTCAGGATGACAGCGCCTTTTATGGTGCGAACTTTAGACCCACCGCCCTTGTATCCTGACGGCTCTCGAACCGAACTGCGCGGTTATTGCGAGATGGATTTGACTGAGTCGCCTGTCTTGAAGTCGGTGCCCGATACCGGCACGCACACCGCCGATGAGTCGTCCACATCCGTCGCCCTCACAATGCCGATGGAAGTAGACAGCCGGCGAATGATTGCGCCCGTAGTCGGGTCCTTGATCTCTTTTGTTACGCGGCGGACCTCAAGCTGATCGCCCACTTTGACGCCGGCCTTTGAGCCTACGTTAAGCACAATCTGTCCTGAATCCACGGCAGCTACCAGGCCCTCCACGGTGATGGTTCGCACCGCGATCTTGCCTGCGTCGCCCACCAGGTCGGCCATAAGCTTGTCGACTGCCTGCTTGGTGGCCTCTCCAATGATGGTCTGCTGAAAGTCGCTGGAGCCGAAGTCCGCAGCGCCGCCGCCGAACCCATGCCAGTTGCCTCCGCCGCCCAGCAGCGAGGTGCTTGAACGGCTCGATTGCCCTTTGCCCTCGGCCACGGCAAGAATCTCTCCCGTATCCACGTTGATGAGCCGCGCGTCGATGGCCACGTTGGCATTTGACTTGGAATGGCCGATGCCGCCGATGCCCATACCGCCCCAATTGCCTCCCATGCCACCAAGATTTGTTTTCTTGGTCTCGTTGCCGAACTCGGTAATGCTGCCAACCAGAATCGCGTCCACGCCCAGCACCTTGCCGATCTTCGCCGCACTGGTGGGATCGGCGCGGTTGGAGTTGGAGAAATTCTGCTCGGCCAGAAGCTTATCCAGTTGCTTGCGCTCGATCAATCTGTACGAGCCGTCCTTCACCAGGTCGGTCACCAGCAAGTCGGCGATGCCCTTGCCTACGTCTACGTTGGTGCCGAAAAGAGCCGAGGTAGAAGTCTGCACCGTGGCGTAATCAAAATCCAACACCGCGATGCGCGGTCTTGGAGCGGCGGCGTTCTGGGCGATTGACGGCGCTCCGGAAAAGCCGGCCGCAGCAGCCAATAAAGTTGCCAACATCCATTTACTGAGGGTCATGGGGGTTCCTTCGCTAGAAGAGTCGACTGAAAACAGGTTTGCTTTCCAAGCGTGTTCTGTCAAGAGAATTCTCGGCGAATGCGGAGAGCCGAGGGGGTTAAAAAGAGGACTGATGAAATTGTAAAGTGAACTTCCCGTTTCGGCGGCGGGGCAAGAATCAGCCTGATACACCCTAGTGTGGGTCTCCGAGATTCGTTGAAGAACCACCGCAGATCCTTCGACTCACCACCCCCGAACTGAAAAGCGTTCGGGGCCCCGTTCGCTCAGGATGACGTTACTTATTTTGATGTGTACTTCTAAGAGCGGAGCTATGCGGTCAGGCGTTCCAACTGGTCGGGCTTGACGATCGTGAGGCTTGTGCCTTTGATGGTGATCCACTGGTCGCGGCGAAACTGATTGAGCAGCCGGGTGACTGTTTCGCGCGAGGTGCCGGCCATGTTGGCAATCTCTTCATGAGTGAGGGCCATGGTGAAGCGAAGCTCGGGCTTGCCATTGGGTGCGGTCGAACGGCCCCAATCGAGCAGAAGACGTGCGAGGCGGCCGGCTGCCGAGCCGGAGAGAGCCAGGCGCTTGGCGTCGTGAAA
>CAYZVG010000108.1:0-8948 GCA_964481595.1 uncultured Occallatibacter sp.
AAACAGGAAAGCTCATGGCTTGTTAGATGAAGCACCAGTCAAACTCGATCCATCGTGGTGAAAGCGCTTTCACCCGTCGCGACGGCGGCGCTGGTGAGTCGAAGGGATACCCAGATCTTCGCGGTACTTGGCTACGGTGCGGCGGGTTAGCTGAATTCCCTGTGCATTCAGCATGGCGGCCAACTGGTCGTCGGTGAGGGGATGGCGGGCGTCTTCGTCCTCGATCAGCTTTTTCACTTTGCGCTTCAGAACCAGCAGCGGCGTGTCGGCGCCTTCTGGGCCGTTCGAGCCTTCGGAGAAGAAGAAGCGCAGTTCGATGACTCCCTGCGGAGTGTGCGCATATTTGTTGGCTACCGCGCGGCTTACTGTGGACGGATGAACCCCGATCTCTTCCGCCACTTCCTTGATCATCATGGGCCGCAGCGCCTCAACACCCTGGTCCAAAAAGTCGCGCTGACGCCGGACAATCACTTCGCAGGTGCGCAGAATGGTGCTTTTGCGCTGGGCGATGTTGCGCATCAGCTGCATGGCGGAGCGGAAGCGCTCCTTGACGTAGTCCTTGACCTCTTTGTCGGTTCCCTCTGAGACCAGCATGCGGCGGTAGCGCGAACTGAGGCGCAGGCTGGGCAGGTCCTCCTCGTTCATTGACACAACCCACTCGCCGCCGCGCTTGAGAAAGACCACGTCCGGCTCAATGAGGCGCGTTGTTTCGCGGTTGTAAAGGCGGCCAGGACGCGGGTCGAGGGTGCGGATAAACTCCATGCCGAGCTGCGCTTCTTCAACCGTAACCTGGGCCGCGCGGGAGAGGTCTTTCAGGTCGCGCTTTTGCAGCAGAGGCAAGTGACGGTCCACAACGATCGCCGCGACTTCCATTGCCCGGCGTCGCTCGCCGAGCTTGGCTTCCGCCGCGTCTTTCAGGTTGCCGTGAGGATTCTCTATTGGCTCGAATGGTGCGTCGCCGTACAAATGGCTGAACTCTTGCTGCTGCGCCGAGATCTGCAGCATGAGGCACTCGCGCAGATCGCGCGCGCCCACGCCTGCCGGATCGAGATGCTGCACCAGATCGATGCCGCTGCGCACCAGTTCAAGCGCCGCTTCCGCCTTGTGCTCGTCGCTGCCGTTTGCCGAGCCATTCGGCTTTTTGCGGAGCGCACTCTCCGCTACCTGAGTGCAGGCGGCGGCCAGCTCTTCCTCGCTTGCCACCAAGTATCCGTCGTCGTCGAGATTGCCCACCACCAGCTCGGCAGAGACAAGCAGTTCCGGCGTCAGGCTGAGAGATCCCAACTGCCACGCCAGGTGATCGGAGAGCGTTGTTGGCTGGGAGAGAAAGTTCTCGAACGAGGGCTTTTCGCTGTCTTCATACTCCGGCTGTGTGCGATAGCCGGGATCGAGATACTCCTGGAAGTACGATCCGAAATCGACCTCGTTGAAAGAATCCTTGGGCGGGGGCGCGGGTTCTTCCGCTCCCTTTTCGAGCAGTCCCAGTCTCTCCTCGCGCTCATTGCGCTCCTGGCGGCCTGCCACTTCATCCAGCATTGGAACCGATTCGTCAATCTCCTCAAGGACGGGGTTTTCCACCATTTCGGCATTGATCATCTCCTTGAGCTCGAGCTTGTTCAAAGCAAGCACGCTGACCATTTGCATCAGGCCCGGCGTGAGGACCTGCCGCTGCGACACTTTCAACGTCAATTTTGGTTGGAGCATCGCCATAGTTGGGATTCGTTTCCCGTTCGAACTCAATGCGAGTTTAATCGTGTAAGAAAAATCTTAAAGGAAAAACTGCCTCGTTTTGAATCACCTGTTCGCGTCATGTCTCCCGGTTTGGGTCATGGCCCAAACAGGGACTCCCGGCATATTTGCTGTGCCGATGCAGCGCCTCAGAGCCAATTTTGACGCGTTTCCCACTCATCTGTCAGCTCAGGCTGAAGCCCTCGCCCAGGTAGACGCGGCGCACTTCAATGTCGTTGCCGAGCTCGTGGGGAGTACCGGCGCGAAAGATGCGCCCCTCAGCAATAATGTACGCTCTATCGGTGACGCTGAGGGTTTCGCGCACGTTGTGGTCGGTGATCAAGACTCCGATGCCTCCCGCCTTGAGATCGAAGATGATTTTCTGCAGCTCGAGAACGGCAATAGGATCGATGCCGCTGAACGGCTCATCGAGCAGGATGAAATTGGGCTGAATGCAGAGGGCGCGCGCGATCTCGACCCTTCTGCGCTCTCCGCCTGAGAGCGCATAGCCGCGCGTGGTGCGGATATGGCTCAGGTTGAGCTGATGAATAAGACGCTCGGTGCGGGTGCGGCGTTCGCGGTTGCCGAGCGGCTGCGCCTCAAGTACGGCAAGGATGTTTTCTTCGACCGTGAGCTTGCGGAAGACCGAAGGCTCCTGAGGCAGATAACTGATGCCGTAGTGGCGGGCGCGCAGGTACATGGGGACGCGCGTAATGTCAGTCTGGTCGACCATCACGCGTCCGGTATCGGGCTGCACCAGTCCCACGATGATGTAGAAGCTGGTTGTCTTGCCGGCGCCGTTCGGGCCCAGCAGTCCCACCACCTCTCCACGCGAGATTTTCAGGTCGACTCCGCGAACAACCTGCCGTCCCTTGTACGATTTTCCAATGCCCTCGGCAATGAGTGTTTCCATCTAGTTTTGCGGCTCGCTTCCGCCGTTTTTCTGGCGCACGACGGTTTCAGTTCTGGTGTCGCGTCCGCCGCCTTTGATACTGACGCTATCATCGCGGCTATTGAAAATCAAAGCCGCGCCGGTGACGTTGCCACGGTCGGGATCGGTCATGCGCGGCGGTGCGGCCGCGGTTCCGGTAAGCACGTACTCGCCCGTCGAGCTGGTGTAGACGAGTTGCTCGCCTATGCCGCGCCGGCCCTGCGAGGTGACGGTGACATGGCCGCGGGCGATCATGCGATCGACTTGGCCCTGGCTGCCGCCCGCCTCGCCCTGGGTGTTGCGATCGCCGGTGGGCAGCAGAAACAACTCCACCTGGCTTGCAGTGGCGTCAGCGGTTGCGGTTTGGGCCTCGACAGGCCCCAGTGCGCCGCTAATCATCAGCGCGCGGCGATCGGCGTCAGAGTAGGTGAGGCTGCCGCCGCGCATGCGGATTACGGACGGCGTTGTGGGCTTGGCGCTGGAGCCGCCTTTTGCATTTGTAGCGCTGCCGGAGCTGAGCAGCACGACGCGCACCGGCTCGGCGGGATCGGCGCTCCGAGCGAGCAGCATTTTCTTGTCGCGGTTGAGCACGATGACCGGAGCGGCAACCGAGTTGGTGAGCTGCCAAAGGCGCGCATGGCCTGTGAAGGTGGCATCGCCGCTGTCGCGCGCAATCTGCGCCTGCTGCGCAATGGCGTGTGTGGGGCCCTGGCCGCCAAGCGAGATGCTCTGCTGGCTTGCCGCGCCGTTGCTGCCGTTTGCGCTTCCGGCGGCGCTGTCGAGCCAGGTGCCTTTCACGTTGCCGTGCGCGAAGGCATCGCCCGATTGCTCTGAAACATCGATTTTGTCGGCGGTGAGCTGTATTGCGCCGTCTTCAACGCGCGGATTGAGGGTGAGGTGCAGCCACTGGCCGGCACCCTCGTACAGGGCGTGGCCGGCGGTGGCGTGCAGGGGCGGCTGCGGTTTTGCGCCGGGCATGGCGGCGGGCGTATTCAGCACAACCACGTGGCCATCAAGCGTGGCCAACTGGAGCTGATCGGCCTGGGCTTCGGCTGCCGCCTGGCCGGCTGCTGCCGAGCTGCCGCTGCCGGAGAAAAACTGCGCCTGCAGCTTGTCGCCGGTGGCGGTTTCAACCGCGCCCTTGGCGTTGGTTTGAGCGATAAATGCGTGGCCTGTTCCGGCAATGGAAGTGAGCACGGAATGCGGACCGAAACTGCCGTTGACCTGGTCGGCAGACAGCCGCGATTGCACGGGAGGATCGCTGCCGCGCCGGGTTTCTCCGGTGACCACCACGCCACCTGTGCCATGAATGGCCTCCGGCTCCAGTTGACCTTTTTCCGCTTGGCGAAGATCGATGTCGGCCGCGGGCGAGCGCCAGGTTCTTGTGGAGCGCACTGTGGCCGGCCCCTCGCCGGTGGCGGGGTTGGCGGCGGCCATGGTCTCGGATTCGCTGTTCATCTCCACGCCGCGATCAAGATGTACGTGGCGCAACTGGCCCTGGGGTGTGAAGTCGAGATCCGCGGTGAGCGCGCTGACCTGCGTCTGCCGGCCGGCGGTCGAGGAGTCCATGCGCACGCCGCCCTGGAGATGGCCATGCTGTGGCCGATTGTGTTCGTCGAACTCCAGCGTGCCGGCCGGCGCGGCGATGTGGCTGCCCGTCTCAGTCTGCGCGGAGAATCCGTTGGCCGCGTCTAGCTTTACGGCGGAGCCATCCTGGCGAAAGACAACGGTTGCCTCGCCAGCGGATGCCTGGCCGCCGCGATACTGCGCAGTGGCGGCGCGCAGGTGGCACTCCATGCTGCCGCGTGTGAAATCCCCATGCTGAGCGTGGATGAGGACGCTTTGGCCGGAGCGCACGGTTGTAAGCACCACGTCGCGGTCAAGAACGATTTGCCCCTGCTGCGCATTGTACGTTGCGCCCATGGAACTGCCCGTGTCCTGTGCCGTGGAGAAATCCACATGCTCGGTGGTGGTGGTGATTCCGGTCTTCCAGTTGGAGGTGAGTCCGCTGGTCTCGACGCGGATTTCTCCGGCGGCCGCAGCCTGGGCCGCCATGGCCAGGGGCTTGGCGATGGACTTGCCGGCGATGACGTCCTGCGGCAGCGCCTTGGGCGCAATGGCCGGCGCAACGCCGGGGCGCATCAGCGTAATCTCCGCTTTTCCGAGAGACACAGCGGTGCTTTTGCTCACGTCATAGTTGAACTCGTGCCCCTCAATGCGGGCGACAAGCTTGCCATCCTGCCCGTAAAGCTCGATCCAGACTTCGTGCAGCAGAACACGGCCGTCTTTGAGCTGCTCAGCCTTTGAAGCATGAATCTTGTATTGCGCCAGCCCACCGAGCGAATGGGAGTACGTGACGCCGTCTGCCTCCTGCTGGATATCGACGCCGAGGCGCTTGGGAAGCTCGCGCAGATTGAAGTGACTTTTATAGCGGCCAATGGCGAGGAAGACGCCCAGCGCCGCGAGCAGCAGAATCCCCGCCAGAAGAACCAGTGTGCGCAGCCGTTCAATGGTTAATCTCACGGGTGTCAGTCGCACAGGGCTAGTTCCTCGATCCGGAACTTGCCGCGAGGCGCGCCGCCAGACGTTGCGCCAGGCTCTAGCCGAGCTCGCTCCACAACAGACGCGCGGTTGCGCCGGACTGCTTTTCAATGGCGGCGGTCAACTCGACCAACTGGCGTACATTCTCTTCAACGTGGCGCGCGGCGACGGAGTCAAGCTCAAGGTCTTCTTCAAGGAACGGAGTGTCGCTGCCGAAGTCGACGCGGATGTGGCCGTCCTGCTCGTATGCGCCCTCGTCGAAGAGGGGACCGAAGCCGGTGACGCGCACCAGGCGCGGGGCGCGGACCCAGCGTGTGTCGAGACTTGCATCGGGGCCTGATTCGGGAGCTGCGCCGGCTTCAATCTCCCAAAGACTCCAGCCGATCTGAAACTCATAGGCGAAGTCGTCATGCAGCAGCTCGAGCGTTTGCTCCACGGCTTCGCGCGGCTCAATGCCCTTGGCGGCTTGTGCGCCGCTGCGGCCCCAGACGCGCTGAAACACAGGCGTCTCGCTCCAACTGACGGGCCAGACCGTTGCGCCGTATACGCCTGCCTCGCCGCCATGCGCGGCAAAGGTTTCAAGCACGGCCACCAGCTTGTCAGCCAGCGCCGCGACGCGCAGATTCGGATACCACAGACTCAGATAAAGCGTGTCGGACATCTGTATTGATTGTAGACGGGTGCGGGGGCGGGGGCGGGAGCAAGGCAGCGGGTTAGCAAGTTAGCAAGTCAGCGGGTCAGCGGGGCATTTCCGCTTTTGCGATAGACTTCCGTGCCCCATCCATTCAGCGTTTTTCAGCGGAATGGGTGGGATACCGGCAAGATTCCGGTTTCTAAGATTTCCGGCGTTGAGGCTGATTCAATCCCTGTGCAGCGTGCCTGGTTAGCCGGTGACGATCTCGCTGAAGTCGGCGATGGTGGAGAAGTTGAGCAACACTCCCTTGATGAGGGCAAGGTTCGCGCCGCGAATCTCTTCGTTGGGATCGAGGACCATGACCTTGTCAAAGAATGCATCGACAGTCGGGCGCAACGTGGCGATCTGCGCCAGCGCCTCGTTATAGTTGCGCTCCTGGCGCAGTGCGGCTACTTCCGGCGCAAGCGCCGCAGCCGCATCGCGAAGCTGCGCTGCCTCTGGAGCGAGCGTGGCACCAGTGGCCGAGCCGATGGCGAATTTCTTCTCCTCGGCCTGGCGCAGAATATTCTTGATGCGCTTGAAGGCGGCGGAGACGGCGGCAAAATCTTCGGAGCCGCGCACTTTGGTGAGCGCCTGGGCGCGGGCAATGGCGTCGAGCACATCGTCTGCCCCGGCGGCCAGAACGGCGCTGACTACGTCATAGGCGAAGCCGCGCACGTCTTTGAGATAGAAGTGAAGACGCTCGCGCAGGAAGGCCGTTACCTGCTCCTTGTTGCCGTCTTTTGCGCCGCCGGACTCAACCACATCGCCCAGCGTAAGCGGCAAACCTGATTCGGCGAGAATCTTGACGATTGCGTTGGCGGCACGGCGCAGGGCGAATGGATCTTTTGAGCCGGTGGGTGCGCTGCCGATGGAGAACATTGCGGTGATGGTCTGGATGCGGTCGGCAAGGCCCAGCACCAGGCCCTCCACGGTTGAGGGAATGGCATCGTCGGTGGACGCGGGCTTGTACTGGTCGTAGATGGCCTGCGCAACCTTTTCGCCCAGCCCCTGTGTGCGCGCGTACAGGCCGCCGATGACGCCCTGCAGCTCAGTGAACTCCTTCACCAGCTCGGTGGTGAGATCGGTCTTGGCGTAGCGCACCGCGTTCCTGAGCCGGTACTGGTCAAAGCTGACGCCGTAGTCGCTCATCAGCTTGCCGATCAGCTTCTCAGTGACGGCGAGATTCTGCTCGGTCTTCCAGTGGTAGCTGCCCAGCTCTTTTTGGAAGGTGACGGACTTGAGGCTCTCGACACGCTCGGCCAGCGGAGTTTTCTGGTCGAAGTCCCAAAAGAAGCGCGCGTCTTTAAAGCGTGCGCGGAGCACGCGGGCATTGCCATGGCGAATAATGGCCGCGCCTTCGGCATCAGTCTGTGTGTTGAGCACGGCCAGGAAATGCGGAGCCAGCTTGCCGTCAGCTCCCTCGACGGCGAAGTACTTCTGGTGGTCGCGCATCACGGTGACCAGAACTTCCTCGGGCAGCGCCAGGTACTCGGGCTCAAAGTCGCCAAGGATGACGGAGGGCTGCTCAGTGAGATGCACGACCGTCTCAATCAGCGCTTCATCTTCGCGCCAGCGCGCGCCTTCAACGGTGCGCGTGGCTGCGTCCAGCGCTTTGCGGATGGACTGGCGGCGCTCGGCGACATCGGGGATGACGGATGCGCCGCGCAGGGCCTCAGCGTAGCTCTTGGCCGTAGGGATGACCACAGGTGCGCTGCCGTGGAGGATGCGATGGCCGCGGCTTGCGTTGCCGGCGGCGATGCCGGCGATTTCGAGCGGGACGATGGAGGAGTCAAGCAGGGCTACGACCCAGCGCACGGGGCGGACAAACCGCTCCGGCTTGCCAGCGCGCCAGTACATGTTCTTGGCCCAGTAGAGGGCCAGGACTTCTTTGGGCAGCTCGGCCGCGAGTAGATCTGTGGCGGCGCGGCCGGGCTTTTTTACCGTTGCGCCCACGTACTCGCCCTTGGGCGTGGTGACTTTTTCAAGGGCGGAAACCGGGACGCCGGCCTTCTTTGAAAAGGCCTCGGCAGCGGCAGTGGGCGCGCCGTCTTTGAAGGCGACCTTCCACGACGGGCCGGTCATTTTTTCTTCGGCATCGGCCTGGGTTGCGAACACGTCCTCAACAAGCACGGCCAGCCGCCGGGGCGTGGAGTAGGTGGTGAGCTTTTGGGCGGTGCCCAGCAACCGCTCGCGCGTGAGCAGGTCGTTTACGCGCCGTCCCAGCTCGGCTTCAGCCGAGGCGATCATGCGGGCGGGAACTTCGTCGAGGCCGATTTCAAGTAAAAAGTCAGACATTTTGTTGTAACTTTCGTGGTCGAGTGAGCGGTGTTAACCGCAGGTCCTTCGACTTCGCTGCGCTCCGCTCAGGATGACAGCGATTGGTTAAGTTGTTGCTATCCCCGGTCTCAAAATCGAGACCGGGGGCACCCATCTGAAAGCTGACAGCTAAGAGCTGCTTTTACGCCGCCTGCTGCACTGCGTATGCCTTTGCCACGCCGACGGCCAGATTGCGAATGCGGCCGATGACGCCAACGCGCTCGGTTACGCTGATTGCGCCGCGTGCGTCAAGCAGATTGAACAGGTTCGAGCACTTCAGGGCCAGCTCATACGTTGCCAGCAATGGAATTTTTTTCTTTAGTTTTGGATCTGCGTCGTCGTCGCCCAGTAGAGCGCCGGCCTGCTCCAGCAGCGCCTTGGCTTCGCTCTCGTACAGGTTGAAGTGCTCCCAGAGCTTGGCCACGTCGGCCATTTCAAAGTTGTAGACGGAGAACTGCAGCTCCTCGGCCAGGCGCACATCGCCGTAGGTCACGGGCGCGCCGGTGTCGGGATCGATGGCCCAGACAATGTCGTAGATCGAGTCCTTATCCTGCAGGAAGGCCGCGATGCGTTCGAGCCCATAGGTAAGCTCGGCGCAGATGGGATCGAGATCGAGACCGCCGCACTGCTGGAAGTAGGTGAATTGGGTAATCTCAAGGCCGTCGAGCATGACCTGCCAACCGACGCCCCATGCGCCGCCGGCGGGCCACTCCCAGTTGTCCTCTTCAAACTTCAGGTCGTGCTTCTTCAGGTCGA
>CAYZVG010000109.1:0-8944 GCA_964481595.1 uncultured Occallatibacter sp.
GCTGAAGCGCAGGGCGAGTTTCCCGTGCCGGAGCAGGGCGAGCACGATCTTGAACCCACGTCGAACAAAGGCGTGTGGACAGTACCGGTGGTGATTCGCTGATGAAGAGCGTTGAAGAGATCAAGGCGGCGATTGAAGCAGCGGTGCCGGGCGCACGGGTAAGCGTGGTGGAGAATCCCAGCGTGAGCGGGCAGCGCTCACTGCGGCTGGGACATGCGCACGCGGTTGAGGTTGCGAAGTTCTTGCGCGACGACGCGGAGCTGGCGCTGGATTTCTTATCGAACGTGAGCGGCGTGGATTGGCCGGACAAAGAGATTGCCGAAAAGGTGAAGGTTACGAAGACCGTGACCAAAACCGTGGACGGCGTGGAGCAGCAGGTGGAAGAGGTGGTAGAAGAGACGCGCAAGCGCACCGAGCCGGGATATCTTGAAGCTGTCTATCATCTGTATTCGATGAGCAAGAAACACGGGCCGGTGATTTTGCGCATGCGGACGGCGAACCGGACGGACGAGGTGGAGATGCCTTCGCTGACGTCGATATGGCGGTCGGCGGATCTGCAGGAGCGCGAGATCTTTGACCTGTTTGGCATTGTGTTTACTGGGCACCATGATTTGCGGCGGCTGCTGATGTGGAGGGGTTTCAAAGACCATCCGATGCGCAAGGATTACGTAGAGCCGGACGATTTTGAATACGAGCCGACGGCGCACGATGAGGTTTTGCAGCGCGCGCAGGAGCACCAGGCCGCGGAACAGAAAGGCGAAGGCGCCTGATGACCATCTCGACGACAGAGAAGATCGAAGGCTGGAACACGCCGCCGGTGATTACACCCGACAGCGAGGGCGAGCTGCTTGAAGTGGCGATGGGGCCGCACCATCCCTCGACGCACGGTGTGTTCAGAATGGATGTGGCGCTGGACGGCGAGCGGGTGATTCGCCTGAAGCCAATCTTTGGCTATCTGCACCGCAACCACGAGAAGATTGCCGAAGGCGCTAGCTATTTGGCGGCGATGCCGTACACGGACCGGCTGGATTACTTCTGCTCGTTGACGAACAACTGGGCCTACGCGCTGGCTGTGGAGACGCTGGTGGGCCAGGCGGTTCCGGAGCGGGCTCAGTATCTGCGCGTGATTCTGGCAGAGCTGACGCGCGTGCAGAACCATGCTTCGTCGATCGGGTTTTTGATTCAGGAGATGGGCGCCAGCGGCACGCCGCTGATGTACGCGTTTAAAGAGCGCGAGAAGATTCTGGATCTGTTTGAGGAGCTGACCGGCTCGCGCATGATGTGCAACTACATGCGATTTGGCGGCTGCCGTGTGGACGCGAGCGAGGCGTGGCTGAACGACACACGCAAAGTAGTGGCCGGACTGCCGAAGTTTGTGGATGAGTTTGAAAATCTGCTCAGCTCTAACGAGATTTTGATGGCGCGCTGCCAGGGCGTGGGCATTTTGTCGCGCGAGCTGGCGGTGAATGCGGGCGTGACGGGGCCGATGCTGCGCGCTTCGGGCGTGAACTACGACATTCGCAAGGTGGACCACTACGGCATCTACGACCGGTTCAGCTTTCGCGTGCCTTTGGGCGAGCACGGCGACGTGTACGACCGTTACATGATGCGCATTTTGGAGATGCGCGAGTCGATCCATATTCTGGAGCAGGCGCTGAAGGAAGTTCCGGGCGGACCGGTGATGGATGCGAAGGCCAAGATTCGCGGATTCCGGCCGAAGCCGGGAGAGGCTTACGGGCGCATTGAAGCGCCGAAGGGCGAGCTGGGATTTTATTTGATCAGCGACGGCGGACCGAACCCGTATCGTTATCGCATCCGGCCGCCAAGCCTGATTAACCTGACGATTCTCGAAGATATGTGTTTGGGCAGCAATGTGGCCGACGTGGTGTTGATTTTTGGCAGCGTGGATATTGTTTTGGGAGAAGTGGACCGGTAGAGCTTGGCTGTTGAATGTTGAGGGTCGTGCTATCCCACCCTTGCCGCGATGAAGCCGCGACAAGGATGGGGCACCCAGATTGAATGGGAATGTTTGGGGTTTGATTTCCCAGGTCTCAGAATCGAGACCCGGGGCACCCGATGGATCGATGAACGGGAAGCTGGCGGCGAAGAGCCGGATTTTTTGGAGGAAGATTTGCTGGGCGAGGGAATCCTGAAGGGCATGGCGGAGACGGCGAAGAACTTTGCCGGCAGCTTTGTCTCAAAAGAACGGCTGACGACGGTCGAATATCCCGAAGAGCGCATACCCACGATTGAAAATGCGCGCGTGTTTCCGTTTCTGGTGTACGACACGGGGGACTGGGAGGCGGGGCTGCGTTGCGTGGCCTGCCAGATCTGCGAGAAGGAATGCCCGCCCAAGTGCATCTATATTGAGAAGAGCAAGGACAAGAAGCCGGATTACGTGGGCAAGCCGCAGGCTTATCCGGCGCGGTTCGACATCGATATTTCAGTATGCATGAGCTGCCAGATTTGCGTGGAAGTGTGCCCGTTTGAGGCGATCAAAATGGACAACGAGTTTGAGTTGGCCACCGATGATCGTTTTGGCGGATTGCTGCTGGACCGCAAACAATTGGCCAAGTCGAACGAGTACTACCACCAGATTCATCCGACGGAAGCGGCGGAGGTAGATGCGCGGCTGGCAGAGGAAAAGGCTAAAGTTGAGGCCAAGGCCAAGGCAGCGGCTGAAGCTGCTGCGGCCAAGCTGGCGGCTGCGCCCGTTGCGGCAGCAGCGAAGCCTGAAACAAAGAAGGATGGAGGACAGGGTTAGCCCATGATCGACCAAGCGGACCAGGTCTTTGTTCTTCTTCAGCATTGGCTCGTATCGTTTTTGCCCGCGGGCTTGCAGCAATTTGCCGCGGTGCTTTTGAGCGTGATTGCGATTGTGTGCGTGTTTCCAGGGCTGTTTGCGCTGACCACGGTCTTCGAACGCAAGGGGCTGGCGCGCATACAAAACCGTATTGGGCCGAACCGAGTGGGCCCGCTGGGAATACTGCAGCCGATTGCCGACGGTATCAAATCGCTGACCAAGGAAGACGTGGTGCCGACGAGCGCCAACGCGGGGGTGCATTTTCTAGCGCCGTTGGGGTTGGTGGTGGCCGTGTTCATGGGCTTTGCCGTGCTGCCGATGGGCCGCAACATGGTTCTGGTGGACATGGACTGCGGGCTGCTGTTTTTCTTCGCGATGAGCGCGTCGACCGAGGTGTCGGTGTTTATGGCGGGCTGGTCGAGCCGCAACAAATACTCGCTGCTGGGCGCGATGCGCGCGGTGGCGCAGATGATCAGCTACGAAGTGGTGCTGCTGCTGTCGAGCGTGTCTGTGGTGATGATCGGCGGCTCGCTCTCGCTGACGAAGATTGTGGCGGCGCAGGACCAGTACACGGGCATCTTTCCGCACTGGTACATTTTTACGCCGTGGGGTCTGGCGGGCTTCATTATGTACGCGATTGCGGCTACGGCGGAGACCAACCGCTCGCCGTTCGACTTGCCTGAAGGCGAATCGGAGCTTGTGGCCGGCTATCACACCGAATATTCCGGATTTAAGTTTGCGCTGTTTTTTCTGGGCGAATACCTGGCCATGTTCTCAATCTCAGGGCTGGGCGCGACGCTGTTTCTGGGCGGATGGTCTGCGCCGCTTTCGATTCTGAACTGGGTTCCATCGTGGATCTGGTTTTTCTCAAAGCTGATGCTCTCGATTTTTGTGTTTATCTGGATGCGCGGAACGCTGCCGCGGCTGCGCCAGGACCAACTGATGAATTTTGCATGGAAGTTTGTTTTGCCGCTGACGCTGCTGAACCTGATGGTGACCGCGCTGTGGCGTTTCATGGGCGAGGGAATTGCGCGCTGGATTGTGTGCTCCGCGATTCTGCTGGTGGCGTATGTTGTGATGGGCCGCGTTGAAATGAAGAGCGAACACTTTGGCCCAAGGAGCTACCGCTATGCTGATTAGTGCCCGGCGCATTGCGATTTGCGGCGCAGGCATTGTGCGCGCAGAGAGTACGGTGGCCCGATGACCCCGGTCTTTTACATATTGGCGGCGCTTACGCTGGCCGGCGGCCTGGCCACGGTGATGCTGAGGCCGCTGGTTCATGCGGCGCTGGCGGTGACGGTTGCGTTTGGTGGCCTGGCGCTGCTGTATCTTTCGCTCGATGCGCAGTTCGCAGGATTTGCGCAGATTCTTGTGTACATTGGCGCGGTGGCGATTCTGGTTGTGTTCGCCATTCTGCTGACGCGCGGCTCGGATCTGCCGAGAGAGGGAGTCTTCAGCCCGGCGTGGTTGAGCGGGCTGGTGCTGGCCGCAGCAATATTTTCGGTTCTAGCCTGGGCAGTGCTTCGCAGCGCAAACTCCCTGCCGCAGCAGATGGCTGTGCCGCAGGTGACGGTGCACGACATTGGCATTGCGCTGGTGGGCCGCTACGTGCTGCCGCTGGAGATTGTGGCGCTGCTGCTGACCGCAGCAACGATTGGCGCGGTGATTGTGGCCATGCACGAGAAAGGCGGCGCACAGTGACGCCTCTTGCCGGATATCTGCTGGTTGCGGCGATGCTGTTTGCCATTGGGCTGGCCGGGGCGCTGGTTCGCCGCAATGCGATTATGGTGCTCATCAGCATTGAGCTGATGCTGAACGCGGCCAATTTGAACTTGATTGCTTTCTGGCGCTACGGGGCGCACCCTGAGGCGCTGACCGGGATGATGTTCGCGATCTTCTCGATTGCGGTGGCCGCCGCGGAAGCCGCCGTGGGGCTTGGATTGGTGATTGCGATCTATCGTCACGCCAACACCACCGACCTTGACGAGATGAACAGGATGAAGGGGTGAAGAGTTGATTCAGAACGCAGTTTCATTCACTCCGCAAGGCGCTGCCGCTCCCATCGTGGGATTCCTGTGGCTCATTCCTGCGTTGCCCATTGTGGCCTCTGGCGCGATTGCGCTGATGAAGCAGCCACGGCGCAAGGCCGCAACAGTTTTGTCGATCGGTTCGCTTAGCGTTTCATTGTTGCTGGCGCTGGTTGCCTTTGTGCATGTGGCGAGTGCATGGGCGAGCGGCTACGGTGTTCGCTGGGCAGCGAACCTAACCTGGTTCCGGTTCGGCTCGACTGCCGTGGACCTTGGCTGGGTGCTCGATCCGCTCTCTGCCGTGATGCTGGTGATGGTCTGCTTTGTGGGACTGCTCATCTTTATCTACTCCACCGGCTACATGGCGCATGACGAAAACTACACGCGCTTCTTCTGCTTCCTGTCACTTTTTGCGGGAGCGATGCTGGGCGTGGTGATCGCCAACAGCCTGCTGCTCCTGTTTATGTGCTGGGAGCTGGTGGGACTCACATCGTATTTGCTGATTGGCTTCTGGTATCAAAAGCCCGCGGCGGCAGCGGCGGCGAAGAAGGCGTTTCTCACCACGCGCGTGGGCGATATCTTCTTTCTACTTGGCATTGTGTGGCTGTTTGCGCAGACGGGCACGGTGCTGTTCTACAACCATGGAGCGGGTTCGCTTGAACCGTTGGCGCTGGCAGGCCTGCTGACGCATCACGCGGCGCTGGGACTAACGGCCGCAGGCGCGATTGGGCTGCTGATTTTTGCGGGCGCGGTGGGCAAGAGCGGCCAGTTTCCACTGCATGTCTGGCTGCCGGATGCGATGGAAGGACCGACGCCGGTATCTGCGCTGATTCACGCGGCCACGATGGTTGCGGCCGGCGTTTATCTGATTGCGCGCGTGTATCCGCTGATGCAGGCCGGAGCGCTGACCGGCGGAACGACCACCGCGCTGACGGTGGTGACGTGGGTGGGCGCATCGACGGCGGTTTTTGCTGCGCTGATTGCGATTGCGCAAAACGATATCAAGCGGATTCTTGCCTACTCGACTGTTTCGCAGCTTGGCTACATGATGGCCGGCCTCGGCATGGGCGGCGTGGCGGTGGGCATGTTCCACCTCATCACCCACGCTTTCTTCAAGGCGCTGCTTTTCATGGGCGCGGGCTCGGTGATTCACGGCTGCCACGAGGAGCAGGATATCCGCCGCATGGGCGGATTGAAGGCGACAATGCGCGTAACGTTTCTGACCTACGGCGTGGGTATGCTGGCGCTGTGCGGGTTTCCGCTGCTGTTCTCGGGCTTCTGGTCAAAGGACGGAATTCTTGAAGCCGCACAGCACTGGACGGTGGCGCGCGCGCCGTTTTACATGCTGGTGTTTGGCGCGCTGCTGACGGCTTTCTACATGACGAGGCAAGTCTCTTACGTATTTTTTGGCGCGTGGCGCGGACACAAGACCGCGCACGAAAGCCCGGCAGCGATGACGATGCCGATGGCGATTCTGGCCTTCTTCGCGATTGCGCTAGGAGCGATTGGGACGCCGGCGTGGCCGTGGTTCCGCGCGTTTATCGAGGGCAGCGCGGCTACGTTCGACCTGCATGGATTTGCAGAGCCGGGCCTGCTGACGCTGATGCTGACTTCGTCGCTGGTGGTGTTTGCGGGCTTGGGGCTGGGATGGTGGTTCTACGGCAACAAGCCGGTGGATGCCGATGCGCCAGACGCGCTGGAGCGGATTGCGCCGCCGGTGTGGGCGGTGCTGCGCGACAAGTTTTACATCGACGAACTTTACGGCGCGACCTTTATAGCTTTCTACAAATGGTGGGCGCGCGTTGCAGACTGGATGGATCGTCGCATCTGGGGCGGGATTGTGGCGGCGGTGGCGTGGCTGTTTGCACTGTGGGCGAAGCTCAATCGCTTTCTTGACACCAACGTGGTGGATGGAACTTTCGACAAGAGCTGCGAAGAGATTTCGACCGGCGGCGGCCTGCTGGCAAGCATTCAGAACGGCCGCGTGCAATCCTACCTGAGAATTCTGGCGCTGGGCGTCGCGGTTCTGGTGGGCATCTTGTTTTGGAGCAGCCGGCCATGAATAACTTTCCGATCTTGACCGCGCTCACTCTTCTGCCGCTGGTTGGCGCGGCGATTGCAATCTTCGCCGGCAAACATGCGCGGGCTGTGGCTTTGCTCACGGCGATTGCCGGGCTTGCGGGAGCGCTGCTGGTGTGGACGCATCTGCCTGCCGATGGCTCGCTGGGCATGGTAGAGCGCGCGGCGTGGGCGCTGTCGCTGGGCATTGAATACCACCTGGGCGTGGATGGTCTGGGCGCGCTGATGCTGGTGCTTTCGGCCATTGTCACGCTGATGTCGATTGACGCGGCGCATCGCGTGCATCACTCGCCGGGACTGTTTTTTGGATTGGTGCTGCTGCTGGAAGCAGGGCTGTTCGGCTCGTTTACCGCGCTCAATTTCTTCCACTGGTTTTTGTTCTGGGAGCTAAGTTTGATTCCGGCGTTTTTCCTGATCAAGCTTTGGGGCGGACCGAAGCGCGGGCCTGCTGCTACGCAGTTCTTCGTGTACACGATGGCTGGATCGGTGGCGCTGCTGCTCTCGTTTCTGGCGGTGTTTGTTTCAACGGGCACGATGGACCTGAGCGAGCTTGCGCAGCTTGCCTCAACCGGCGCGCTGGAACAGATGGTGACCGCGCATCTCGGCCCGGTAACCCTGTGGCTGGCGATTGGAGTGCTTGCCGGTTTCTCGGTGAAGGTGCCGATGATGCCGTTCCATACGTGGCTGCCCGCGGCTTACGCCGAAGCGCCGTCGCCGGTGACGATGCTGCTGACCGGCGCGATGTCGAAGATGGGCGTGTATGGATTGCTGCGCATTGCGCTGCCGCTGTTTGGGCACCAAATTGCGCAGATACGCACGCCGCTGCTGGTGCTTGCGGTGCTCACCGTGGTGATGGGCGCGTGGGCCGCGGCGGCGCAGAAAGATTTGAAGCGCGTGTTCGCGTACTCCTCAGTGAATCACCTGGGATACTGTCTGGTGGCGATCTTTGCGCTCGCGGTTCCCGCAGCGGACCAGGCGGCTCATGCCAGCCAGGAGGCGGCGTTGAATGGCGTGATTCTGCAGATGTTCAATCACGGACTGACGGCGGCGGCGCTGTTCTGGTTTGTGTCGATGATCCAGTTCCGCACCGGCGGGCTGCGCGGCATCGACGACTTTGGCGGATTGCGCAAACCCGCGCCAGTGTTGGCCGGGCTGATGGGCATCGCGCTCTTCTCCTCGCTGGGATTGCCTGGGTTGAACGGATTTGTGGGCGAGTTTCTGATATTCCGCGGCGTGTTTCCGCTGGCATGGGTTGCGGCTACGGTTTCAGTTCTTGGACTGCTGGTGACGGCAGCGGTGATTCTTACTGTGATTCAAAAAGTCTTTGCGGGTCCCGTGCCCGAACAGTGGGCGCAGTTTCCCGATCTTCACCACGGCGAGCGATTGGCGATGGCCCCGGTGATCGGGCTGATGCTACTAATAGGAATTTTGCCTCAACTGATTGTCGACAGTGTGAATCCGACGGTCATCAACCTGCTGGCGCACTGGAGATTTTAGATGCTGGCCTGGACGATCTATCTCTCGTTTGCCGGAGCGCTTATTGAGGCCGTGCTGCCCAAGGGCAAGGCCGGCCTGGCGCGTTGGTTTGCGCTGACCATTGCCGTGCTTGGACTGCTGCACGCAGTGGGCGGATATGTGCAAGGGTTTGGGCAGGGCCGCGTGACGATTATCGACGCGCAGTGGGTTCCGGCGATGGGCATTCACTACCTGCTGGCGGCTGACGGCATCAGCCGCGTGCTGGTGCTGCTGACCGGCCTGGCCGCGGTTGCGGGAATCTTGTTCAGTTGGAATGTCGAACACCGGACCAATGAATTTTTCGCGTTCTACCTGGCGCTGATTGGCGGCGTCTACGGCGTCTTTTTGAGCTACGACCTGTTTCTGCTGTTCGTGTTCTATGAGATTGCGATTGTTCCCAAATACTTTTTGATTGCGATATGGGGATCGACGCGGCGCGAGTACGGCGCGATGAAGCTGGCTCTCTACTCCTTCGTCGGCTCGGCGATGGTGCTGATTGGATTGCTGGCGGCTTACACGG
>CAYZVG010000110.1:0-8890 GCA_964481595.1 uncultured Occallatibacter sp.
GGCTTCAACTTCATCGACGGCAAATGCGCCGAACGGCTCTCAGAAGGCTGGAATTACGAGCCTATTTGGTGCACAGATGAGTTTGTTGTCCTGCGCTTCCAACAGGCTGGCGGTTCAGAGAGATGCTGCAAACGAAGTCGGCGCGGAGCGGCATCCGTCGACAGTCTCCAGTTCTGCGGCGGATGTTCTCGGTAACTCGTCCAAACCATCCTCTACCGCGAAATGGCACACGGGCTCCAGCAAGGACGCTCAAGACACGGCAACTGTCGCGCAGTTGTCGCCTGCCGCTCTTCCAACAGAGACTGTGTCCGATCCCGCGGGAATGCAGGTGGCAACAATCGGAGCAGTTCCCGAAGCTCAAGTAAGGCAGTCTGCAACATTGTCCGTAGCTCAATCGGCTGGAACCTCCTCGGCGATTGAACCCGGCACGGATGATCCCGCGCTGACCTTCCGGATAACGGCCAACTCCGGCGCGGAGACTCCGAATGCAGCTAACGCACAGAATCTGGTCGCGGCGTCCGTCGGTGACGCGCGCAGGCCTGGCGTCAGTGTTTCTCCGCTGAGCCTCTCCGCTACGCAACCCGGTATCGCCGCAGCCATCTCGCCTGCAACGGCAGCGAGCAATCGCCAGTCGACGGCTGACCAGTTTGAAAGATCTCTCACAGCGTCTTCTAACGCCGGTTCTACTCTGGCGCAGGGGGAATCAATCGCCGGCACCGATTCAAAGAAAGCGGACGGAGTGGTTTCAGTCCAACCCGGCACCGTAACGTCGCATGCCGCCGGAATTGCCGCAACCTCGCGGCAGGGAATTCAAGTCGTAGCCAGGCAAGCGCAGGATGCATCCACGCAAGCCTCAACCAGCGTAGCCTCGATGGTCGCCCCATCGGCAGATTTTTCCCAGGCGCGGTCTCTGCGCACGGGCTTAACCGGAACTTCGTCTTCCGGCCTGACCGGTGGTTCTGGAGCGTCGCTTACCGACAGCTCGGTATCGCACTCAGTGAATGTTTCGCCGGCCCCGTCGCAGATCAATTCGTCGAGCATCTCCGCGGAGTCTTTCGTTCAAGCAGGCTCGGTTTCGTCTGCGCTGCCGGCGGCTGAGCAGTTGCAGGCAGCGGGTGTGGCTGGGATCGCCGGCAAGCAAGGATCGCGTGCTGCGCGCTCAACATCGGCCGTCGATGCAATCGGATCGTCTTCGCAGCATCCGCAGACTGTGCCCGGTGCAAGCGGAACGTTCTCCCCGATATCGGTTCCTGCCGCTCAGGGTGACGGCACCGCGGCGGTTTCAAGCTTGTCCGCATCCACCGGCGCTTCACATGCTACGGCGCAGGATACGTTTGCTGCTCTCGATTCCTCCAACAGCGCGGCTCCAACCTGGGTCCACGCCGGACAACGGGAGGCGGAAGCCGGATTCCAGGATCCATCCCTGGGCTGGATCGGCGTGCGCGCCGACGCCAGTTCGAGCGGCGTTCACGCCACGTTGCTGCCCTCGTCCTATCAGGCGTCGCAGGAACTCGGCGGGCACTTGGCCGGGCTGAATTCTTATCTAAGTGAGCAGCGCACTCCGGTTGAGACACTCACACTCGCATCGCCAGGCGGCGGAGATTCATCGCCGATGGCAGGTCAGAATGCAAACCAGGGAATGAATCAAGGTAGAGGAGACAACTCCAGCGGGCAAAGCTCAGTTGAGTCTTCCGCGATTCAAACTTCGGTGGCGTCTTCGGTTTCTTCGGCAATCGCGGCGTCGGAGGCGGTTAGCTGGAGCAGCGGAAGCTCAGGGTTTGGCGGCATGCACATTTCTGTCGTCGCCTGAGTCCGGCAGCAAGCGGATTTGGGCGGCTGGGAAATTTCACGCGCAAGATAAAGCGCAATGGAAGCAACAGAACGCGGGAGGAACATATGGCGGCAGCATTGGGAATCTTCAACCACGCGGCAGCGGCGCAGTCATTGGCGGCAATGCAGGCAAAGCCGATGGACGGCTCTTCAACTTCAGGAACAAGCGGCAGCTCCACATCCTCCGATACCAATACGGCAACAGTCTCGGCCAACGATTTTCTCACTCTGCTGGTTACCGAGATGCAGAACCAGGACCCGACTGCCAATACCGATCCCAACGAATACGTGAACCAACTGGTGAACGTGAACAGCCTTGAGCAGTTGATTGACATCAATCAAACGCTGTCGACGGATCTGGGCAGTTCGAGTTCCAGCAGTTCAAGTTCAAGCAGTTCGGCCAGCGGCCAGTCGAAATCGGCTGTCCCCGCAATAGGCGGCTCACCTGCCGCTTCAACCGCCAGCAATACGCCAGCAGCAGACATGGCGTCCGCAACCCAATCCTTGCTTTCCAGCTCTTCCGGCATTGGCGCATCCGGTTATGCCGCTCTGCAGGCTCTGGCCGCCAAGGTCTCATCCGGCAATCTCACTGTTCCCGACGGCAATGCGGCGGCAGATCGCGTGGGTCATGCCCTCTCGGGGCAGTCAAAGCCGTCGGCAGTTTCAGACGTTTCTCGCAGTGCGCATTAACCGGCCGGCCAAGATTGGTTCCTACACATACCCAAACGCATTCCAAGGAGATTCATTATGGCGAGTTTTTCAATTCCTCTTTCAGGCCTGAGCGCGGATTCGACCGCACTGAACACGATTGCCAACGATCTGTCCAACATGAACACAACGGCATTCAAGGCGCAAACGACCAACTTCTCCGATCTGTTTTATCAGCAGGTCGGTTCCACGGGGTCAGGCAACCAAATCCAGGTGGGCGACGGCGCAAAGGTGGCTTCGAATATCACCGATTACACGCAGGGAACTTACAACACATCAGGAACCACGTCCTCCGATGTGGCGCTGGATGGCAACGGTTTCTTTGTCCTGAACAATGGCGGGACCAATGTACTCACCCGTGACGGCGCTTTCACGCAAGACTCGTCTGGCAATCTTGTCAGCGCCGACGGGTTCGAGGTGATGGGTTATCCGGCAGTGAATGGAGTGGTCAACACCAGCGCGGCATTAACGCCGATCGCCACTCCCGTAAACGGCGACACGATGCAGCCCCAAGCCACTACCTCCTTCGGAATGACGGCTACACTTGACTCAGAAGCAACGGTCGGCACCACCGTTACCGGAGAAGTTCCGGTCTACGATTCTCTGGGCAAGAGTTACGAAGCCACGGTGACCTATACCAAGTCAGGAACCGACACCTGGGGTTACAACATCACGATGCCCGATACGTTGAAGTCAACATCCGCCACCGCCGGTGGCTCAACCACCATTACCTATAACTTCGGTGTTAGCGGTGGCAATGTGGCCGGAGTCGATGCGGGCACCAACCTGACGATTACCGGATCAACCGGCGCGGGCACGGCGACCATCACCGCGCCAGCCATCACGGCAAACGAGACAATCACGCAATATGCAAACGACCTGACTACGCAGCTTGGTTTAGCGGGACTCGGCGCCAGCGTGACAGTTACACCCAACGCAGCCACAGGCGTGCTGACGATTTCCGGAGCAGGCGTGAGCACATCGGGAAGCCTGATTCAGGACCCGGTGGCTTCAGCCAATACAACGGGGACGCTCACCTTCAACGCGAACGGCGACCTGGTAAGCCCAGCGGCCGACATCAACGGCATCACCTTTGCAGGGCTCTCCGATGGAGCCTCGGGCATGAGCATGACCTGGAACGTGCTTGGTACGTCCAACACTCCCACCATCAGCCAGGCCGATGCAACTTCGGCCACTTCTTCGCCCACGCAGAACGGATACGCCAGCGGTTCCTATCAGGGCTTTTCAGTCGGCTCCGACGGTACCGTGAGCGCAACCTTTTCGAATGGCCAGACGCAGACCGTCGGACAACTGGCTCTGGCCGATGTCACTAACCTGCAAGGCTTGTCGCTTCAAGGGGACGGCAACTACGCAATTACCACCGCGAGCGGAGCAGCCACTTACGGAGTCTCTGGAACCAACGGTCTAGGCACCATCCAGGACAAGTCGCTCGAGGAATCGAACGTGAACATCTCGGCCGAGTTTTCGCAGCTCATCATTGCGCAGCGCGCTTTTGAAGCGAATGCAAAGTCGGTCACTACGTTCGACACCGTAGCCCAAGACACCATCAACATGGTCCACTAAATCTCCGGTTCGGCTCGTCTACGCGTCCAGGTCCGGATTTCCGGACCTGGGCGCGAACCTATCCGAGGCGATTCCTGTTCTATTTTTGTTCCTCTGCGGGTTGCCTTGTTTTAAAGCGGCTGGCACGAACTTCCACGAACATCCCCTTGCCGGTCGCCAGGGGGACGTCGTTATTTCCCACGATCCTGGCTTCGGCCCAGTGTCTGCGGTCCTCGCTGCGCACCAGCCGGCCCTCCAGGCGAATTGGCACTCCCGAGGGAACCGGGCGCAGGTATTCAATCTCCAATTGCCGCGTCACCGCTGTCACTCCGAGCATCCTCACCGCCTTGCTCATGCTCTCGTCGAGCAGCGTGGCAATAATCCCGCCATGCAGGCATCCAACCGGTCCCTCAAAGCTATCTGAAATCGTGGGACGTGCAACAACGGAACCATCTTCGGCCAGCATAAATTCAAGGCGCAGACCGCCGGCGTTGGCAGGCCCGCAGCCGAAGCAGCGGTTCTGCGCAACGTTCACCATGGGAGACAATTTATCTTCGGGCGTACTCACTGAACCAGAATACCCGGCGGCGGTGGATAAAATCTCAGCAGATGGGTACTCACTCCGAGCGGTCTTCCTCCCCCTCAGTCCCGCGAGAGAACTTTGCGGCCAGCGGATCTGCCCGCCTCCTCCATACTTCCTGCGCCGCTGTTTGCCTTGCTGCAGTAATCGCTCTTTCGGGCTGCCATGGCAAACCAGCTCTCTCGCAGCAGCAAGCAGCAGGGAAGCACCTCTACGATGTTCGCTGCGCTCATTGCCACCAGGACAACGACCTCAATCTCAAAAAGGTTCCTCCCGACCTGCATGGGGTCTTTACCCGAACCACTTTGCCCAGCGGTGCGCCTGCCAGCGACGCCGAGGTTGCGCGCGTTGTGCTGGCTGGGAAGGGAATGATGCCGTCGTTTGCCGGCCGGTTTACGGACGAGCAGATGGCCGCGCTGCTCGCCTATCTTCACACCGGTCTGCGTTAAACCCGCCGCCGTGACCAAACCTGCTCAGGCGGCAAAGTCGCTCACACGGTATACTTGAAGTTGATATGGCAGCAGACAAAACCTTCTATCTTGAGACCTTTGGCTGCCAGATGAATGCCCATGACTCAGAAAAGGTCATTGGCACATTGCAGCAGCAGGGCTACCGGCAGGTCGAGTCGGAAGAAGATGCCGGCCTGATCCTCTACAACACCTGCTCCATTCGCGACAAAGCCGAGCAGAAGGTCTTCAACCGGCTCAACGACTACAAGCGGCTCCATAAGCAGGGCAAGCGCTTCGGCGTGCTTGGCTGTGTTGCTCAGCAAGAGGGCGAGAAGATATTCGAGCGCGCTCCGTACGTTTCTCTGGTTTCAGGTTCGGCCTCTTATCGCAAGCTGCCCGAGATGCTTACCCGTCTAGAAGCTGGAGAAGTCAGGATTACCGGCCTCGACGATCGGCAGACCGATGAGACATTCGAGACCGAGTTCACCGCCCGCCAGAATCCCTACCGCGGCTACATCACGATCATTGAGGGCTGCGACAAGTTCTGCGCCTACTGCGTGGTTCCCTATACCCGCGGTAAAGAACGCAGCCGCACCTCGTCCTCCGTCCTTGAAGAGGCCCGCCGCATTGCCGGAATGGGCTACAGCGAAATTCAGCTCCTCGGGCAGAACGTCAACAGCTATCGCGACTCGGAAGGGAAGCGCAGCTTCGCGGAACTTCTCCTTGCCGTTGCCGGCGTCGATGGCATTCGCCGCGTTCGTTTCACCACCAGCCATCCCCGCGACTTTACCCGTGATATTGTTGAGGCTATCGACTCGGAGCCTGTCCTCTGCGACCACGTGCATCTACCCGTGCAATCCGGCTCTGCGCGAGTGCTCAAGATGATGGCCCGTGAATACACGCCAGACTGGTACCTTGAGCGTATTGCCTGGATCAAGGCCGCGCGCCGCAAAATCTCAATATCTACCGACATCATCGTCGGCTTTCCCGGCGAGACTCCGGACGAGTTCATCCAGACAATGGACCTTTTGGCCCAAGTCCAGTACGATTGCGTTTTCGGTTTCAAGTACTCCGGTCGGCCCAATACGCCCGCGCTTTCGATGATCGACTCCATTCCTGACCAGGAGAAGGTGAAGCGCCTTCAAGTATTGCTTGACCGTCAGAGAGAGATTCAACGGGTCAATTACGCCAAGCATTTAGGCGAAACAATGGAAGTAATGATTGAGGGGCAGAATCCGGCGCGGGGGCAGATATCAGGCCGCAGCACCCAGAATAAGCCCGTCAACGTTACATGGTCGCATCCCATTGCGCCGGCACCCGGCAGCTATCTTCGCGTTAAGATAATTGCCACGCATCCCAACAGTCTGGTTGCGGAGCCCGTCTAAACCAGAAAGGGGCAAGGATATGGATATTGAGGTTCGGATACGCGGATTGATGATGGACCCGGCAACCAACATGCCCATTATCATGCTCAAAGATGTTGGTTCCGATGCGGTTATTCCCATCTGGGTGGGCATATTCGAAGCGAACGCAATTGCCAGCGAGTTGGAGAAGATATCTGCACCTCGTCCCACAACTCACGACCTGGCCAGAAACTTGATCCGTCACTTAAATTCAAAGCTAGAACGTGTTGTTATTACAGAGGTTAAGGACGACACGTTTCACGCCGCAATCTGGCTGCGGCAGGCAGAGGAGCCGATCGTCATAGACGCACGTCCCTCCGATGCTATCGCTTTGGCGCTGCGCGCCGATTGCCCGATCTATGTCGCCGAACAGGTAATGCAGAGCGCGAGGCTGAATGCAGGCCAGACGGAGGGTCCTTCGGCAGATCAGCTCAGAGGGTGGCTTGAGGGTCTAAATGATGAAGATTTAGGTCGTTACAAGATGTAGGCTAGCTATTGGTTACAGAAGCGGCCAGAAATGCATGAAAGTAAAGGTAATCTTTGTTTTCCTGCTTCCCGCAAAGCCACTATGTCAATTCCTTCGGCGTGAAGCTCGCTGCTATGGCCTACGTACCACCTTTCAATCCCATTTTCAGTAACTTCCGGGTTGAATTGCAGCGCCAGAGCGAAGTTATCGACAGCAAATGCTTGATTTGCATAAAGATGAGAGCCTGCCAAATGAACGGCTCCAACCGGGAGATCAAACGTATCTCCATGCCAGTGAAGGACTTCCATACCAGGAATCAACATATGACTGAACCAGGCTGGCGAGGTAAGCCCAGCCAGCGCGTTCAGTGCGCTCCAACAGCCATTCTCTGAGCCATTCACGCCGGGATAGGCGCAGGCGCCACGAGGGCGGCTGCCATGAGTCGAGCGCCAAGGCAGAGGCCAATAGTCGGCGTGCGGGCCTCGATCCGTTTGCGCAGTGCCGTCAGCTCTTCCTGAAGAAACGGAAACTCGCGGCTATCGTAAACCCCAATGGGGCCGCCGAGAACAACGAGCAGGTCCGCGTCTTGAAGGTCGTCGTGAGGGAATGGCTTGGCAGTGGCTTCGGCGTATCGGACAGAGAAGCCTCGCGCGAGCGGATCGGCCCAATGGAGCCGAGGTCATCAAAAGGGACGTGCGTGAGAGCGAGGGCAGTACGGGTGAACGAACTCATAGGGCTATTTTATCGAGAGAGAAAAGAATCGCCGAGTCGCAGTGTACAGAATATCTGTTATCAGACATTGCCCCTGGCGGGTAACAAACGGCCGGCATCACTGCAGGTTCAGTTCCTGCTAATTTCTGATCTCAGCCAGCAGACCTTCTATCTCTGTCTTCTCATCCCCAGTCAAAGACAGAAGCGGAGAGCGCGCTCGGCCACCATAGTAGCCATTCAAGTCGCAGGCATATTTCACGCCGCTTATGCCCAGCTCGCCCACAATGCGCTGGTTCGCCGCGGCAATCCTTTGCTGCTTTTCCACCGCCAGCTTCAGGTCGTGATCCTTCCAGGCCAGGTAGACCTCCTGGCAAGCTTGCGGCGCGCAGGCTCCCAACGCCAGAATACCTCCACTTGCGCCAGCCTCAAGCGAGTCGAGCATCGCCGACGCCGTTCCGCACAGCACCTGAAATCCAACCTCTTTCGTCCTTGTCTTGATCGGCGTCGCCGGCGGAGCCGTAGCTAAGGCAGTACCTCCGGCCAGTTCACTCGCCGCGACGAATGTGCTCGCTCCCTCGGTTGCGGGCGTGCGCATCCGCCCCGTGACAGCCTCAAAGATCTGCGTCACCGTAACGGTGCGCCGCATCGCGGTCTTCGTTGCCGCCACCGTCTGTCCTATCCGCTCCACGCTCCCGCTCGAGTCTTTGATCCCGATAATGTTGGGGTGGTTCGCAAGCTCGGCGATCACCTCGATTGGAACCTGGTAAGGAACGTTCCTGGGCACGTTGTAGAGCACTACCGGCAAAGGCGATCGGTCGGCCACGCTGCGGAAATAATGCAGCACCGCCGCCGTAGACATCTGCCCTGCATAGTAGTTCGGCGTACGCACCAGCACCGCATCGTACTTTGCTCCGGCCGCAGTCTCTGCCAGCTCAACCGTTGCCTTCACGCATTCGCGCGCAATGCCGGCAATCAACACCTTTTCTGGGGCCGCAGCCTCAGCCGCTACCCGCAGCACCTCGGCAGTCTCCGCGTCGTTCAGCATCGACGCCTCGCCCGTTGAGCCTAGAACAACCATTCCCGCCAGCAAGCTGCGCGAATAGTGGGCCACGTTGGCTTCCAGCTTGCGAAAGTACACCCGTTCATCGGGATAAAAGGGCGTGGTAATGGCCGCGAACAC
>CAYZVG010000111.1:0-8880 GCA_964481595.1 uncultured Occallatibacter sp.
GCCGACATCGAGCAGTGATGGCGGCAACGCCGCACAAGCCGCGGCGCAGGCAGGAGGGCGGGACTCTCAAAAGCCGATCGCCAACGAGGTGACGGCGGCGGAGGCGGCGATTTCCGGCGCGGACTGGAAGACAGCGGCGGCAAAGCTCGACGCTTATCTGGCGACACATCCCGAGGACGCGCGGGCTTTGTTCGACGCCGGGTATGTGGCCGACTCGCAAAATCGGTTGGACGATGCGGAGGCGCTTTACCGGCGGTCGATCGAGGCCGACCACAAGCGGTTTGAGGCGCACCTGTCGCTGGGGCTGCTGCTGGCGCGCGAGGGCAAAGAGGCCGAGGCGCGGACCGAGCTGCTTGCCGCTACCACCCTGGATGCAGGCGAGGATGGATCCGCGCTGAAGGCGCGGGCTTGGCGGGCGCTGGCGCAGATTGACCGGCCGCTGCCCAGCCACCCGGGCGACGTGAATTCGGCATCGAACGATCTGCTGGAGGCGCTGAAGATCTCGCCCGAAACAGAGGACGACACGCTGCTGGCGGCGAGCCTGGCCGAGCAGAACCAGCAATACGACGTTGCCGAGACGGCGTACCGGCGTGTGCTCCAAAAGGATCCCGGCTCTGAGACGGCCAACGCGGGGCTAAGCCAACTGCTGATTCGCGACAAGAAATATCCTGAGGCGGAGACGCTTTTGCGCGCGGCTCTTGAGAAGCTGCCGGACGATCCGGCGCTGAACGCGCAACTGGCCACCACACTTGCTGCCGAGAACAAGGCCGAGGCCGTGCCGCTGTTGCAGAAACTTCATGCGGCGCATCCCAACGACCTGGCGGTGACGCACATGCTGGCACAGGTGCTTTCCGACGCGGGAGACGATGCCGGATCGGACCAGTTATATCCGGCGCTGCTGGCCGCCTCGCCCGGCGATGCCACCCTGCTGGTGGAACATGGGCAGAATCTGGTGCGGCTGGCCAAGTTCACGGAGGCCCAGGCGGCCTTTGACAAGGCAACTCAGATTAACCCCGCGAGCAGCGATGGATGGAGCGGACTGGCCTTTGCCGCGTCGCGCACCGGGCAGCCCGCGGTGACGCTCCACGCGCTCACCATGCGGTCAAAGTTCCAGCCTGAGAGCGCGTCTACCTATTTTCTGTGGGCGATATCGTACGATTCATTGCACCAGAAGGCGCAGGCGGCGGCCTATTACCACCATTTTCTGGATTCCGCGGCCGGGAAGTACCCGAATCAGGAATGGCAGGCGCGCCAGCGTTTGCAATTGCTTGAGAAGTAAGCGCTGGATTGCCGAAGAATACTCTTGACGATGTAGCGCACCGATTCTGCGCATGGGATGCTATCCCTTGCCTGAAAACGTGGACCAGGTCTCCGGCCGCTTGATTTCGTTCCTTGAGGTTTGTGCTTTCCCACCCATTCGCCAGAAAAAAAGCGAATGGATGGGGACGGGGCCGATACGTATTCACACGGTCAGAGACATAGGCGTGCGGGCGCAAAGGGCACAGAAAATGCCGGGAAATGCACAGCCCTGGTTACCATCGGTTTTCACATACTGAAAGCTGCGGACGTTTTCGCTTGCGCTAATGGGTGAAATCATCCTATAGTCACGGGACTAGGATTGACGACGGAGCTAGAGGCAGCCGCAACGAGCGGAGGTTCCTTATGCGATGTTCGGGCAGATTCGCGATCTCAATCGTGCTTGCCGCAAGCGCACTCCCCTTGTGGGCGGGCGGCATCGATAGCAAACCTTTCGACATGGATACGATCCAGGCCCTGGAAGCGCGGGCCAGCCAGGCGCAACCGCGCGAACAGTGTTTTCTCTACGCCGAACTTGTTCACCAGATGACCGAAGTGAGCATGAAGCAGTACGCGGCCGGCGACGTGGAGAAAGCCACGGGCATGCTGAAGCGCGTGCAGGAGATGGCGCAGAAGATCCACCTGCAAATGGGCGTAGACGACAAACGGCTGAAAAATGCGGAGATTCTGTTGAGCCACACGGCGTTTCGCCTGAACGAGATGCTGCACTCAAGCTCGTCTGAGGACCGCCCGCTGGTTGAGGCAGCGCTGACCGACGTGAACCAGGCCCAGAACGAAGCCATGATGCAGGTCTTCAAGAAATAGGCCTGGGCTTTGCGATTCCCTTCAATGAAAGCACCGCGGGTTTTGTGCGCGCCCGATTGCAGGCGAAGCTTCTGTGTGCTTGAATGAATGCGCCGGAAGGATTTGCCATGCGCATACTTGCCGCGATTTTCGTTTGCCTGATGCTTGCCGCGCCCGTTGCCGCGCAAAAGCAAAAGCGCGTGCCACTAACTGAAGTCGAGACCGACAAGATTGCCGAAGCCGGCATTGATCCCAACGCGCGCGTGGGTCTCTATATGCAGTTCCTGAACGAGCGTGCAGACGCGATCAAGAAGCTGGCGGGACGTGCACATACCGACGCACGGGCATACCGGATGAGCGATGCGCTGCAGGACTTTTCCGCACTCGAAGACGAACTCAATGACAACCTGGATGTGTTTGCCGAGCGCAAGGCGGACATTCGCGATTCGCTCAAGAAACTGAACGAGGCTGTGGCGCGCTGGCAAAGTGTGCTGCACACGGTAGCCAGCGAACCGGGATTCGATGTGGCGCAGAAGGAAGCGCTTGAAAGCGGCGATGACCTTGCGGACCAGGCAGGCAAACTGCTGAAGGATCAGACCGAGTACTTCAAGCAGCATCCCGACGAGGTGGGCCAGGACCGGTGGGAGCCTAGATGAGAGACAGCTTCTAGCTGCTAGCTCTCAGCTGTCAGCGATCAGTTTGAAGCCGGCTGGCATGGTTCTGCTATTCTCACCTGTGGTGATTGCCGATCTGGTTTTAGTTTTTCAGGAGGAGTACCGGGCTTTGCGTCCGAGGGCTCCGATGCCGCCGATGACGGTGCGGTTCCGGCGGTTTACTTCGCTCAACACCACGATCCGCCTGCGCGAAGGCAACATCCACGTAAGCCTGTCGGATCTGCTGGAAGGCGCTCCCGAACCGGTGCTGCGCGCCATTGCGCACATACTGCTGGCCAAGCTGTATCGCAAACCCATCGACGCGGCGCAGAACCTGCGCTACAAGCGGTTTGCGTCGAGCGCAGCGGTGACGCGGCAGACCGAACTTATTCGCCACGCGCGCGGAAGCAAACGCTACTTTGGGCCGGAGGGACGCTTCTACAACCTGGATGAAGTGTTCGACACGCTGAACGTTCGCTTTTTTGGCGGGCTGCTGGGCAGGCCTGAACTGACGTGGAGCGAGAGTCACGCCAAGCGGTCGCTGGGCCACTACGACGCCGCGCACAACACGATTGTGGTTAGCCGCGTGTTCGACCGGCCGTCGAGTCCGCGTTACGCGGTTGAATACCTGCTGTACCACGAGATGCTGCACTTGAAACATCCGGTAAAGATGCGCGGAGTACGCCGCTGCGTGCATTCACGCGAGTTCAAAGCGGAAGAGGCGCTGTTTCCGCAACTGAAGGAAGCGATTGCGTTCATCAAGCGGCTTTAGCGGGGGTCTAAGCTCAGGCTCGGGCAATCGGTCGACGGGCTGGCCGCGCGCGCTGTGTGCCTCGATATACTAGGTGTTGATTCTGCTCGTCGCCCGGAACGGCTTTCTCTTAGCCGGCTTTCGAGTTGTATGGAACTGAGGTCGGTTCACGCATGAAGAACGAAGAACTTATTCTGGTGACCGGATCGACCGGCTTTTTGGGCGTTCGGCTGGTGAAGGAACTGCTGGAGCGAAATCCCGACGCGCGGCTGGCGCTTTTGATCCGCGACAGACCGGGACAAACAGGTCGGCAACGCGCCGATGCGTTTATTCCTGAGCCGCAGCGGGCGCGCGTTGAGGTGTACAGCGGCGATGTGACGCTGCCCAATTGCGGATTGGAGCCAGTGGCGCTCGAACGGCTGAGCGCAGAGACGACGCGCGTGATTCACTCCGCGGCGACGGTGCGCTTTGATCACACACTGGACGAGGCGCGGCACATCAACGTGGAAGGGACGCGGCATGTGCTGGACTTTGCCGTCACTGCCAAGGAACTGCGCAGCCTGGCTTATGTGGGCACGGCTTACGTGGCGGGCGAGCGGGATGGCGTGATCCGCGAGAGCGAATTGGCCATTGGCCAGCGCTACCGCAATACTTACGAACAGACCAAGGCGGAGGCAGAGGCGCTGGTGCGCTCACGTCTTGATTCCCTGCCCGGCGTGATTCTGCGGCCCAGCATTATTGTGGGCGACTCGCAGACCGGTGTTACATCGAGCTTCAAGATGATGTACTGGCCACTGAAGATTTACGCGCGTGGTTTGTGGCGCACTGTTCCCGGCTACCCGGATGCGGTGCTGGATATTGTTCCGGTGGATTATGTAGCCGCGTCGGTGGCTCATGCGGTGTTTGACACCGCGGCGCTGGGCAGCACGCTGCATATTTGCGCGGGGCCGGGCGGCAGCGCCACCATTGCACAGGTTGCGCAGCGCGCCAGGGAGTACTTCAACGGGCCGGAGCCGCGCTTTGTGGACCCGAAGTTCTTTTTTGCAATTGTGCGGCCGTTGTTGTTTGCCTCCTTGTGGGGCAAGAAGCGCCGCGTGCTGGTGGATGGCCGCGCCTACCGCGACTACTTCACCATGCGCATGCAGTTCGATACCGCCAACGCCGAGCGATTTCTTTCCCCGGCCGGCATACGTCCACCACACGTGCTCGATTACCTTGATCGCTTGTTCAACTATTGCGTCGCCAGCGAGTGGGGTCGCAAACCCGTTACCGCACAATGAGCCTGCTGCGTTCTTATCGGCTATCGCGCGACCGCAATGTGACGGTCGCCAATCTTGTAGATGAGTTGCTGAAGCGCAACGGCGACCGCGTAGTTGCGATCGAAGACAACGGCCCTTTCCGGCTGGCCGAGTTACATGCGGACATTTGCCGGAAGGATGCGTTTCTGCGGCGCACGGTGAATCTTGCGCCGGGCCAGCCTATCGCAATTTATCGCAAGAACGACCCGCAGTATTTTCGCTGGTTTCTGGCGATTATTCGCGCCGGGGGCGTTGCGGTTCCGCTGAACCCGATGCTGTCGCTGGCCGAGATGCGGCGGATATTATCGACGAGCGGCACGGACACGCTGATCACAGACAAAGCGACCTTTGAGCGAAGCATTGTTGAACCGAGCGCGCTGAATGTGCGCACGTGGATTGAAGCGGACGACGAGTCTGAGACGCTGGAAGGATTTCTGCGCACGCCTGGGAACGGCGAGGAATGCAGCGATATTTTTCCGCCGGTGAGTATCGATCCTGGGGCCACTATTGCGGTGTTTCACACTTCGGGGACGAGTGGATTTCCGAAAGGCGCTGCGCTCTCAAGCCGGGCGCTGCTTGGGGGGCGCGCGTCCACCGTGATTGCAGGGGCATTTCTGAGTCATCGCGACCTGGCGCTGGTGGCTCTGCCGTGGTCGCACATTATGGCGGTGGCCATTGCGCTTTACGGGCTGATGGCCGGGATTCGCGGCTGCTTTCTTGACCACTTTGACGTGGACCGGGCGCTGGACGCGATTGAGAAGAATCGCGTGACCTCAGTGGTGGGCGTGCCGGCGATGTTTGCGCGGCTGGTAAACAGCAATCCCGCGCCTGCGCGACTGGCATCGGTTCGCCTGTGGCTCTCGGCAAGCGACAATCTTCCGACCGAGGTGCGCAAACGGCTGCGGGAGTATGGCGCGGCGATGCGGCTGCCAGGCGGGCTGCGCATTCCGCCGATCCTGATGAATGGATACGGCATGGTGGAGTTGGGCGGGCTGGCGATGATGGGCATTGAAGCATCTCTGCTGCCGGGCAGTGGAGACCTTTGCTTTCCAGTGCCGCCGTTCAAGATTCGCGTTGCGGATGAGAACGGAAAGCCTTTGCCCGCGGGCACGGTGGGTGAATGCCAGATCAAGCGGCGCGGACTTTCACCGCACTACTGGAACGACCGTCAGCACGATGGCGACTTGCTGACAGAAGATGGCTGGCTGCGCACGGGCGACCTGGCGACACGCAATCGGCTGGGGCTTATCCGGCTGGTGGGACGCATGAAAGACGTGATCAAGTCGGGTGGATACTCGGTGTATGTGCGCGAGCTTGAAGAGGCTATCGCAGCACATCCAGCGGTGGCGCGCGTGGCAGCGTTCGGCCTGCCGCATAAGGAGAAGGGCGAGACGCCGGCGGCAGCGGTGGAGTTGCGTGCGGGCTCGACGGCCAGCGAAAACGATCTGCTGGAGTGGTGCAGGCAGAATCTGGCGGCGTATAAAGCACCGCGGCGGATTTGGATTCTTGCGCCCGGCGAGCTACCGCAGAATCATACAGGCAAAGTGCTGCGGCGCAGCTTGCAGGAGCGTTTTGCTGCGGAAGTCAGCGGGCGGTAGCGCGTTGCCCCATTCTGCGAAATAACATTACTTCGTTGCGGAGGCGCTGGCGGCGGAAAGGCCCTCGGGGGTAAAGAGCTTTTCGTCGGACTTGACGTTGAACTTTACTTCGTCGATGGTGAGGACGGTTCTGGTGCCGTCGGGCACGGTGCGCATCTCAGTGTGGCGCGCGCCCCAGATTCCGTTTTCGCGCTTGAGGCCGGTGGCGTGGAGCACGCGGATCAGCTTTCCCTGCGCATTGTAAAACTCAGAGTAGAGAATGACGGGCACGTCTTGCGCCACCCATTGGTAAATGTACTTGTACTGCGAGTGCGAGGAGTCGACGGGCGTTGCGGCCACTTTATAGACCTTGTGGCCATCGATAGTTTCCGCGCTGCCGAGCAGTTGATAGGTGAAATCGCCGAGAGAATGCTCGCCGATATCCTCGAACGAAAAATCGGTTCCGATGAAACGCGCGGAGCGCTCCTGCGTAACGACGCTGCGCACGCGATCGGTGGCCGGAGTGTAGACGTACTGACGCTCGGCCGCGCCGCTCTGCTGAATGGAGAGCAGCGCCACGCCGCGAATCTCTTTGGGCGCGGTAAAGATAGCAAGGGTGCGGCTGTCACTGGGGGCGCTGGTGTGGCGATAGACGAAATCCTTCTTGGCGCTTTGGCCATCTTTATCGAAGACCTGAAAAGTGGCTTTCATGGAGATGCTGGAAGCGGCGCTCTGCTGCGCGTCGACGGCCTCAATGATTTTGCGCGCGTCGGGAGTGGCATTGTCCGCGAATAACTGCGCCGAAGCGAACATCGCGCACAGGCAAAGAAAAATTGCGCGCGCTGACTTGCTCACCGTAACTCTCAGATCATTCATATCCAATTGCCTCAATAACCGGTGCCTGCATGGCGTGGCGCGCTGGAAACCATCCGGCGACGAGCGCCACCAGAACGACGGCCGGGAATGTTTCAAGGATAAGCAACCAGGGGAAGTAAAAGGGAACGTTATATCCGGCAAGCACTGTGGAAACCGTGACGGACATGAACTGAATGTTGAACAGCGCGGCGATTGCTCCCACAATGACGCCCACAACGGCGATGGCGAAGGCCTCAAGCAGTACCATTTTGCGAATCTGCGAGCGATAGCCGCCGATGGCGCGAATAACGCCGAACTCGCGATGGCGCTCGGCGACGGAGATGACCAGAGTGTTGGCGATTCCCACGACCGCGACGACGATGGCCACAACAAGCTGCATGTAATTGAGCAGGAAAAATTTGTCGACGAGGCCGCCGATCCAGCCGCGGAATTCGACGTTGGTATAGACCAGAGCGTGGTCTGAGCTCGCGGTCATCTGCTCGATCTGGTGCTTGACCGTGGGCGCGTTCTGGCCGGGCTTGAGCGTTACATCGACAAAATCGACGGCATCGTCTTGCCAGTAGCGCTTGTAGACCGAACGATCCATAAAGATGGTTCCCTTGTCGGAACGGTAATCGTCGAGCATACCGAGGATGGGCAGGTCGAGCGGGCCGGTGGGACTGTCGAAATGGACGCTGCCGCCAACCTTCAATCTCCATCGCGCAGCAAGATTCCGGGAGACGAGCACGCCCTGGCCGCGCGGCATCAGGTTGAGCACGGTGTTCTTATTGCCGCCGATGACGGCGTTCGACGAGCGAGCGAGGAAGCCGTCCATATCCTCGGAGGTGATGGCCGCCGTATCGCCGTTGAAAGGAACGATAGTGAAGCGCACATTCTCAATGCGCGCAACCTGAGGCATGGCGGCGATGCGCTTTCCCAGATCCTCACTGAAGTGGTAAGAGGTGGAGCGGAGCAGCGAGGATGCGGCGACGACGATGTCGGAGTTGAGCATCTGGCTGGTCCAGCGGCTGACGACCAGCTTGTAGCTCTGGATGTACGCGGCGGTGGAGTAGACGAACATGAGGCCGACCATGAGCGCGCCCACGGTTGCGGCGCTGCGTCGGGGCGATTGAATCATGGCATCGACGGCGAGAGCGCCCTCTGAACCTCCTGCCCAATCCATGAGCGGGCGCAAGGCGCGCGCCGCTCCGCGCACCAGCAGAGGCAGCAGAATGGTGAGGCCAATCAACTCAAGAGCGGCGTAGGAGAATTGCAACTCCATGCCGACGGCAGACGGAGAAAACTGGATGAGCAGTACGCAGGCCGCGAGCAACGCGGCAGCGAGCAGACCGCGTGTCCAACCCAGCGCAGACTCGTTTTGCCGCGACTCGATGTTGTGCAGCGCGAGGATGGGATTGAGGCGTGAAGCGGCTCGGGCAGGCATCCACGCACCGCCGACAGACGCGGCAATGCCCAGCAAGAGCGCGGTGACAACGTATTCGGGATGAATGCTTGGGGCAACGGCTGTGGAGACGATGCCGTAAACCGAAGCGGCGATGGAGCCCATGACGGAGCTGGCGGCAACGGCCATAAAGTAGCCGACGACGATGCCGACGACCGAGCCGATGATGCCCATCAGCAGCGCT
>CAYZVG010000112.1:0-8870 GCA_964481595.1 uncultured Occallatibacter sp.
CGCCCTGCACCGCACTGCACCTCATCTACCACCAGCAGAATGCCGTGGCGATTGCAGATGGCGCGCAGTTCGCGCATAAAGTTGGTAGGCGCAACCACGTAGCCGCCCTCGCCCTGGATTGGCTCGATGAAGATGGCAGCAACTTCCTCTGGCGGGAGGATGGTCTTGAAGAGCTTCTCCTCAATGTAGCGCGCGCATCCCATGGCAAAGGCTTCTTCGTCCTGTGCGCCGCCGGTGCAGCCGCGATAGGCGTAGGGATAGCGGATGTGCGTGACGCCCGGAACGAGCGGCGAGAAGCGGCGCTTCTGCTGCGGCTTGGAGCCGGTGAGCGAGAGAGCTCCCATGGTGCGCCCGTGAAATGCGCCGAAGAAGGAGATGATGTTCTGGCGACCGGTATGATAACGGGCGAGCTTCATGGCGCACTCGATAGCCTCAGCGCCGGAGTTGCCGTAGAAGAACTTGTGCGGGCCGGGCATGGGCGCAACGGCGGAGAGACGCGCCGCGAGATCGGTGAGCGGCTCGTTGTAGAAATCGGTTCCGGAGATGTGCAGTAGCTCGGCCGCCTGCTTTTGAATGGCGGCAACCACCTCAGGGTGACAATGACCCGTGGAGTTGACGGCGATGCCTGCCGCAAAGTCGAGAAACTCGTTGCCATCCACGTCGGTAACGCGGATGCCGCGGCCGCTCTTGGCTACCAGCGGATAAGAGCGTGTGTAGCTGGGCGAGATGAAACGGGTGTCAGCCTCAACGGCGGCGCGAGCCTTGGGGCCGGGAAGAGTACAGACAAGTTTTGGTCCGAATTGCGCGTGCATCTCTTGCTTGTTCATGGAGCATTCTCCTCAAGATGTGTGGCCTGCATCCGGTATGGCGCGGCCTTTGATCCCAGTGCCCCTTAATCCGGCTGTGGGATCGTTCGATTCCACTCGCGGCTGCGATTGAAGAATCGCTTGCGAGACAAGGCAGAGGAGGGACTTCGGCGGAGGGTTTCTTAGTCGCCGCCGAAGAGACTAGGTCGAGTGCGGGTGGGCAGTACGCGCAGGTGCTTGCGCGGGCAAATGCAGCGGGCACGAGAGCGCGACCAGCGCTTGACGGCCGGCACCAGCGACAATCCTCTGGCAATCTGCATTTGCATGGGAACCCTGCTGGACACAAGGATACCACGCGTTCGATATGAGCCGGGCGGGGTGCTGCGCGGAGGCAATGCACTGCTGGAGCCGGTTTCCCTTTAGGATGAAGGGAGATAATGCAAAACGCAGCACCACGGCCGGTTGTGAAGGAAAGCAAGAAGGTGAGCACCGCGTCCATCGTGCTCGCGTTCCTGAGCGTCTACTTTTTCTGGGGATCCACCTACACCGCAATTCGGATTGGCGCGGCAGAGATGCCGGCGCTGCTGCTGGCGGGTACGCGCTTTCTGGTTGCCGGCGTAATCTTACTGGGGTGGTGCCGCTGGCGCGGACTGCAACTTGTGTTTCCGCGGCGAACCATGCTGATGCTGGCGTTGATCGGGCTGCTGCTGCTGGGCTGCGGCAACGTGAGCCTGGTGTACGCGGAGAAGACCGTACCCAGCGGATTCTCGTCGCTGGCCTTTGCGGTAACGCCACTCTATGTGGCGCTGATTGAGATTCTGCTGCCGCAGGGCGAGCCGATGAGCAGGCGCGGCTGGCTCGGTTTGCTGCTTGGCTTCGCGGGGCTGACTGCGCTGCTGTTGCCTTCCCTGCACATGGGGCTGGTGGGCAATCGAACGCTTCTGCTGGCGATTGCCTCGCTACTGGCCGGCTCATTCTGCTGGGCCCTGGGCAGCCTGGTCTCGCGCCATGCGCGGCTCAAGGTGAACATCTTTGTCGCGGCATCGTGGCAGATGCTGTTCGCAGGATTCATCGACCTAGTGCTGGGAACGGCGCTGGGCCAATGGCCGCAGTTCCACGTGAATGGCGCGGCAATCGGCTCGCTTGCGTATCTGGTCACCGGCGGGTCGCTGCTGGGCTACACGGGATTCATCTACCTGCTTGAGCATGTGCCGATCGCCAAGGTGATGTCGTACACCTACGTCAATCCCATGGTCGCGGTGCTGCTGGGAATCTTCGTTCTTGGCGAGCGGCCCAACGCGGCTGAGTTCGTGGGCATGGCAGGGATTCTGGCTGCAGTGTTTTTGATGACTACCGCGCAGGTGAAGACGAAGACGCCGCCGGTTGAGGAGATGGAGCAACTACCGGCGGAGTAAGGCCAGCCGTAGAAGCTCGACGCTCAGCGCTCTCAACCTGCGAAGCTCTTCTATTTGCGCTTCCAGCGAACGCCGTCTTTTGAGTCTTCAATCACAATGCCGTTTTCCGCCAGCTCGTTGCGGATCTGGTCGGCGCGGGCAAAGTTCTTCTGCTTTTTGGCGGCGGTGCGTTCGGCCACCAGCGCCTCAATCGCCTCATCGGTGAGTGATTGGCGAGCCAGCAGTTCGGGCGCAACCTGGTCAAGACGGCCGGACGTTTCAGCCCATTCGAGCGCGCGCCGCGTCGGCTCACCATCGCGGTCTTCCAGCACATCGAAGACCGCGTCAAAATCTTTCAGCACCGCGAGAATCGATCCGATGTTCACATCGACGAGCTTGCCCGCATCGGCCAGCGAGTTTGCCTTGCGCACCATGTCGAAGATTGCTGCGCGCGCCTCGGCGGTATTTAAATCGTTCGACAACGCGGCGTAGAAATCTTTTCTGGCGGTCTCTACGATGCTAAGAATTTCTTCGCGCGCACTCTGATCGTCAGCCGCAGCCGCAGGCCATTTTGTGTTTACAAGCCGCGCATGAAAGGTTCTCAGCCGATCGATCGAGTTAGTGGCGTCAAGCAGCGCGTCAAAGGTGAAGTTGAGCTGATGGCGGTACGGCACGGAGATGAGCGCCATGCGGATGGCGGAGGCCTTGTAGCCCTTCAACAGCAGATCGCGCAAGGTGTAGAAGTTGCCTTCGCTCTTTGACATCTTGCGGCCGTCGACGAGCAGAAAGCGCACATGCATCCAGTGGCGCGCAAAGGTCTGGTGAGTTGCGGTTTCGCTTTGCGCAATCTCGTTTTCGTGGTGCGGGAACATCAGGTCTTCGCCGCCGGCGTGCAGGTCGAAGCTGGGCCCCAGATACTCCATCGCCATGGCCGAGCACTCGATGTGCCAGCCAGGACGCCCGCGTCCAATCGCCGTCTCCCACGATGTTTCGCCGGGTTTGGCCGCCTTCCACAACGCAAAGTCGCGCGCCGAGTCTTTTTCGTACTCGTCCACGTCCACCCGCGCGCCATCTTCCATGCCGCTCAAATCTTTTTTGCTCAGCTTGCCGTATTCAGGAAAGGCCGACAGGCGAAAGTACCAGCTTCCATCTTCGGTTTGGTAAGCAGCGCCGGCCGCTGCCAGCTTCTGCACCAGCTTTACCATCTGCGGAATGTGCTCGGTAGCGCGGGCAATCTGCTCGGGCTGCTGCACGCGCAGCGCATCCAGATCCTCAAGGAAAGCGCGCTCAAACGGCGCGGAGTAATCGCGGATGGAGACGCCTTTGGCAATTGCGTTCTGGATGATCTTGTCGTCGACGTCGGTGATGTTCATGACGTGGCGCACGCGCGTTCCAATCAGCAGCAGAAACCGGCGCAGAACGTCTACGGCAAGAAAAGTGCGGAAGTTGCCGATGTGGCCGTAGTCGTAAACCGTGGGCCCGCATGCGTACATGCGCAGGGCTTCGCCGTCGGCAGGCTCAAGCGGTTCGATTTGTCCTGAAAGGGTGTTGAAAAGGCGCAGCGTCATTGTAGATAGTCTTGCCTTGCGATCGTGCAGCGGCTCAGAATCGCCTGAAAATACGGCCTTTCCGATTGTACCAAGGCGACGATCGGTGCCCGGCGCGATTCCGCCAGAGTGATTGTGCACTGGCTTGCTTTGAAGCGGCGCTGGCTCCTTTCGCCGATAATTGAAATCTCGGCGCTCGGCGCATGAGGAGAATACATGGCCTTGGATTACTTTGTCGTGGATGTGTTTACCGAGACGCCGCTTAAGGGAAATGCGCTGGCGGTGGTGATGAATACCGCAGCGCTGACCACCGAGCGCATGCAGGCGATTGCGCGCGAGTTCAACTTGTCTGAGACTACGTTTGTCGAACGCAGGCCGCTCGACGTGGAGCGCGCCGAGGGCGTGCGCGTGCGCATCTTTACCACGCAGGAAGAGCTGAACTTTGCCGGGCACCCAACGCTGGGCACGGCGAGTGTGCTCAAAACGCACGCGCTGGAGACCGTTGTGGACGGCACTGTAACGCTGGCCCTGAACGTTGGTCCGGTTCCGGTGCGGTTTGCGGGGGCGGGACTGAGTGGAGAGATGACGCAGCGCGATCCCGAGTTTGGCGAAGAGTTGGACCCGGCCATCGTTGCCGAGTTGCTCGGGCTCAGTGCAGAGGATCTGGATGCGTCGCTGCCGCCGCAGGTGGTTTCAACGGGAACCGCGTTTGCCATTGTGGTGTTGCGCTCGGTTGAAGCGCTGGGGCGGCTCAAGGTGGACCAGGAGAAGGCGACTCCTTGGCTGCGGGATCGCGGCGGGCGCTGGTTTTATGTGCTGGCGCCGACCAACGCAATCAACACGAGCACAGAGCCCGCATGGCGCGCGCGCATGCAGTTCAACGGCGGAGAAGATCCGGCAACGGGGTCGGCCGCTGGATGTGCGATCGGTTATCTCGTCAACCGGGGTGCGGTCGCGTCGGACGCCAGAATCCATGTGCGGCAGGGTGCCGAAATCCATCGGGAGAGCGATCTTTTTCTCTGCGCGCGCAAAGAATCTGCGAAGGTGACGAACGTGCGTGTCGGGGGAAGCACTGTTTTTGTGGCAAACGGACAGATTTTCCAGCCGTGATGCAGATGCTTTCAACAGGAAATCAACATTGCAAGTAGCGGCGATTGTTAACGCTAGCTAATTTCCACTTGTTACACGGGTATTTTCATCGCTTTCTTCGCTTCAGATTCTCCCTTTTCATCAGTCTCCAACAAACGTAGTCTTGCCATTCGTAGCAGCAAGTCGAAAGTTGATTGCAACGACTTGCGTTTCATAGAGATTCTCAGTTGTCCAATTGATTGCGTAAGAAGACGGGCCTGGTGCGGATAGCTTGCCGGTTGTGCCTTCACGCCGTGCCGCGCCCGCAGAGGCGAACGCGCATTGGCGTGAGCCGACCCTAAGATTAGAGCAGGCATCCTCAACAACCAGACGCCTCCAAACGCGGTCACAGGGTCCGGCAATACGCGCATTTTGCCTGCCGTTTATGCGGCACAGGAGAAGTGTTGCCGGGCGAAAGTTGCATTGAATCAATCAAGGAGCGGGTTCCGAAAGATGCGTCCAAAAAAAGTAATTCTTTGCGTCAACAGCAACGACCAGGAACTTTCAGTGATGAGCTTTATGCTGACAACAAACGGTTACCGGGTGCTCTCGGCGACGGGCGCTCAGGAGGCGGTCGAGCTGTTCACCGGAACTCAGGTCGACCTGGTGCTGGCAGACTACGGCGGGCCGCAGATGAACGGCAGCCAGCTTGTAAAGCGGCTCAAGCAGATTGCCGGCCACGTGCCCATGGTCCTGCTCGGCGATCCGCAAGCCCTGGCTGGACAAATTCACCTGGCCGATGCGCTGCTGGCCAAAAAGCAGTGCACGCCGCAGGAGTTGCTGGAGCGGATTAAGGTGATGAGTGCGCGCAAACGCGGTCCCCGCAAAGGCGCGGTGCGGCAGAACGCAGTGGCAGAGCTGGCTGCGGCATCCTAGCGGCTGTCCCGGTGAGCAGGCTCGCTCACCGGGGACGCTCCTTCCACCCGAAAATGGGGAAGAAATACACTCTGAAAATTTCCGCCGAGCGTTTCACGCCGTGTTCATGATATTCTCAGCCCGAACCCATTCGCGGCGCGTTTGGCAGCACCTGCGGCACAATCTCACTCTCTTATCGGCAATCTCTTCTTGACGGCGATGTCCGTGGCTGGTCATACTCGCCTTTTGTGCCGAGTCTGGCTTAATCATCTCGTTGCCGGCGGCAGTAGGCATTTATGGATCTGATCGTTATCCGTCTTCTTTTCGTTGCCCTTCTGGCCGGAGTGTGCTTCTTCCTGCACCCATTCGGCATACAGAACGGGTGGTTGAGCGCTACCGCGGGCGCAGCGGCCGCGGGCGCTGTCATTGTGTTTGAACTGCGGGTGCGGGCGCTCAACTTGAGGCGGCTGATTGGCGCGGTGGCCGGTTCGGTGCTGGGAATCTTTGGCGCTGCGCTGTTCTGCCTGGTGCTGCGGTCCGCGCCGCTCAGCACGTCAACCTCTGCAGTGCTGCAGATTTTTGTACTGCTGCTCATGACGTATGTGGGCCTGCTGGTGGGCGCCAGCAAAGGCGACCTGCTTAACCCGGCCGCGCTGGGCAACATCTTTGCCGCCGACCGGCCTTCAAGGCGCAGTTCCAAGGTGCTGGATACCAGCGTGATCATCGACGGCCGCATTGCCGACATTGCCGAGGCCGGCTTTATGGACGGCATGATCGTGGTGCCCGAGTTTGTGCTGCGCGAACTGCAGACCGTTGCCGACTCCACCGACGGCTCAAAGCGCCAGCGCGGACGCCGCGGGCTCGACATGCTGCAGCGCATGCAGTCCAACGCAGCCATCCAGGTGCAGATCGTTCCCGACGATTTTCCATCCATCCGCGAAGTGGATTTGAAGCTGCTTGAGCTGGCCAAGAAGTGGGAAGCCAAAGTGGTGACCAACGACTTTAACCTGAACAAGGTGGCCCACCTTCACCACGTTGAAGTGCTCAACATCAACGATCTGGCCAATGCGCTCAAGCCTGTAGTGCTGCCCGGAGAGCGGATGACCGTGCTGGTGCTCAAAGAAGGCAAGGAATACAACCAGGGCGTCGGCTACCTCGACGACGGAACCATGGTTGTGGTGGATCATGCACGCAAGCTCATCGGCAGAAGCGTGGACATCTCGGTCACCAGCGTGCTGCAGACGGCCAGCGGCAAAATGATCTTCGGCAAGCTGGACGAGAACGGAAACAAGGGCGGCGAAGCGGCGTAATGGACGTAATGGAGTTGATCGGCTGTGCAACAAACGAACTTGGAAACAACTGAATGCTACTGCCCGAAGACGGAGTGTGTCCGCCACGGGAATTGCGAAGCCTGCCGCGCCTTTCACAAAGGTGCCCAACCGCCGTCGCTGCCGCACTGCGAACGCAAGCCCGGTTGGTGGAAGCGCCTGTTCGGCGTCGAGAACCTCTCGCGCTGACATCCGCTGAAGGCCGGAGTGCGGGACTCATAAATCGCGCATGAGATGCGTCGTTCCGGTATCGAGTAGGCTGCCAGGGGCGCTACCGTTTCTTGCCGGAGCCGCGCCGATATTCCACCCGTAGAAACCACATCTTGGTCCTCACTGTTATGACCGTGCCCTATCCATCGCGCAGTCTTATCGCGCGATGGGTGGGAAAGCACAAACCTCAAGGAATGAGAGTTCAAATCGCCCTGCGGCGATCCCCAATCGGCCTATCCTCTTTTGGGCATCGCCGCCCAATCTGAATCCCGTATCCTGCCCTCGCTTTCCTTCCAGGAAAAACCTCTCCCGCCATCCCACTCCTTTGCCGAAACTAGACGGTAGCCTCGTGTGTCGAGATGCGTGCGCCGACCTGCGTTTCTCAAGACGCAGGTCGAGGGAGAGCAGTGGTGCAATCGGGAGAGAGAAGCGACCAAGCCCAAAAGATGCCGTGGGCTCATCTTCGTTTGCCCCCGTTTCCGCAGGTCGCCATTAAGGTGCTGCAACTGGCCGGCGATGAGAATGTGCAGTTCCACCAGCTCTGCGATCTCATCTCCTCCGATCCCGCCTTTGCCACTGAAGTGCTCACCGTGGCCAACTCCGCCCTCTACTCGCCGCGTTATCCGGCCAGCAGCATTCTGCAGGCGGTCGCCGTTCTCGGCGCAAACACCTTGCAGGGAATGTGTATTACCGTTGGCGTCCGCGCTTATCTCGGCAAGGCCATGAACCAACCCGCCATGCGCGGCGTCTGGCGGCACAATCTGGCCTGCGCCCTGCTCTCGCAGCAGCTCGCCTCGGCCGGCCCTCTCGACAGCGAAACCGCCTACACCGCCGGTGTTCTCCACGACATCGGCCGCGTCGCTCTCGCCGTCATCCGTCCCGGCGAATACGCCGAGCTTCTGACCAGCCACAGCGGCCCACCCGCAAGCATTCTCGAAGGCGAGCGCCAGCTCTTTGGTTGGGATCATTGCGAAACAGGCCGCCAGTTAATTGCCGATTGGATGCTTCCCGCCGAATTCGAGGCAATCGTCAGCGAGCATCATGTTGAAGTCAGCCCCGGCGCTCCATGGGATATGAATCGGCTCGTCGCCACCGGCTGCCGCCTTGCCGATGCCGCGGGCTTTCCCGCTTTTCCCGGCTGTAAAACCACTCCCTATGAAGACATGCTCGACGGCCTGCCCGCGGCAGAGCGCGGCATCCTGCCCCCGGCGCTTGAAACCCTCTCCGCCCAGATCTCCGCCAGCATCCACGCCGTCGAATCTGCATAGCGCCATCGGGTCCGTTTCATCCAAAGCCGCGCCTTAGTTAGCCGACGGCCGCTCGATATGCTCGACAACAAAAGTATCGACCGGCTCTTTTGCGGGTTCCAGCTTAAGCCCCAATTGCTCCTCCACCGCCGTAAACAACGACGGCCCCGCGTCGCCTCCAACCGCCGGCGCTTGCTGATCCGACGACCACTTCAGCTCACCATCAAATCTCTTATCGTCCAGGCCGGTCTTGTCAACGATCACGCGCCCCGCAGTGCTTGATAGATTGCCCACCAGTGACTGAGGCGTGCCGGCATGGATGGTCCACACCGTTGTGACCCCACCACTCTGACCG